>NZ_QQSV01000001.1:300000-521863 GCF_003351145.1 Meiothermus sp. QL-1
AGGGGGGGCTGGAGGTCTACTTCATGCCTCTCCAGGGGCAGCAGGCCAAGCAGCGCCTGATCGAGCTGATTGGTTCTGCCGAGCGCCGGGTAGAGGTGGCCGCGCTGGAGCTGGAGGACCGCGAGATTGGACGGGCCCTCCTCGAGGCCGCCCAGCGGGGGGTGCGGGTGCGGTTTTTTGGCGAGTCCGACTACCGCCGCGAGCTGCGCGAGAGCCTGGGGGTGCGCAGCCAGAGCCAGGCCCGCTGTGAGAATCTGGCCCGGGTAGAGGTTTGCTACGATACCCGCGAAAACGCCCTAATGCACCACAAGTTCGTGTTGGTGGACGACCTGGGGGTCTGGACGGGCAGCACCAACCTGACCTGGAATGCCTTCGAGCGCAACGATGAGAACAGCCTCTGGCTGCCGGTGCCGGGTCTGGTCGAGGCCTACCGGGCGGAGTTCGATGCGATTTTCTCGGGTCAGGAAACAGGGCTGGGCCGCCCGGCCCGCTTCCAGATAGGCCGCCTTTGGGGCACCGTCTACTTCAGCCCTGCGGGGGGGCGCCTGGGCCGGGAGGCTATCCTGCGGCGGCTCGAGGAGGCCCGCAAGGAGGTGTGGGTGGCGGCCTTCGTGCTGACCGATGCCCGCGTTGTGGAGGCGCTGGTGGCGGCCCACCGGAGGGGTCTCTCGGTGCGGGTGTTGGTGGAAACCCGCAACCTGCGCAACTCCCATCTAGGGCCGCTAGCCCAGGCCGGGGTGGAGGTGCGCCAGGATGGCAACCCCCACACCATGCACCACAAGGTGATGGTCATCGACCAAACCTGGGTAATCACGGGCAGCTACAACTTCACCAACTCCGCATTTGGGCGCAACAACGAGAACTTGCTGATTCTGGAGGATGCGGACCTGGCGGAGCGGTACCGGGAGGAGGTGGAGCGGGTATGGCGTATGGGAAGGCCCCTGGGCTTCCTCCCCTAGTGCTAGCCTCGCAGAGCCCCCGCCGGGCCGAGCTTTTAGCCCGGCTGGGCCTGCCCTTCGAGGTGCGCCCGGCCCACCTGGACGAGGGGGGCCTGGCCCATCTGCCCCCCCTCCAGATGGCCCGGGCCCTGGCCGAGGCCAAGGCCCAGGCGGTAAGGGCAGAGGGGCGGTGGGTGCTGGCCGCCGACACGGTGGTGGCTCTGGGCGGGCGGGCGCTGGGCAAGCCGCGGGATCTGGAGGAGAACCGGGCCTTCCTAAAGCGCCTATCTGGGCGGACCCACACCGTTTACACTGCCTTTGCCATCGTGCAGCCCGGGGGAAGGCTTCACAGCGAGGTGGCCGAGGCCCAGGTGACCTTTCGCCAGCTTTTCCCCTGGGAGCTCGAGTGGTATTTGCAAAGCGGGGAAGGGCTGGACAAAGCCGGAGGCTACGGGGCCCAGGGGCGGGGAATGGTTTTCCTGAAGAGCCTTCAGGGCGATTTTTACACCGTGATGGGCCTGCCGGTGAGCCGGGTTTGGCAGTGCCTCATCGAGCTCGGCTACTTTTCAGGTGGGAGATGAGCGAGACCCTGTTGCGCCGAGTAGTGCTGGTGGGGCTTTTCTTCTTGGGAATCGTGCTGGCCACCGTCACCCGACAGGCTGCTCCCACCCTGCCAGGGGAGTTCTCAGCCCGCGTGGCCCCCCTCTTCGGCTTTTCCTTTCGCTTGGGGCAGAACCTGCGGGCCAGCCTGACCGCCCTTCTCGACCGGCGCGATCTGCGGGCTGAGCTGCGCAGGGTGCGGGCCGAGCTGGAGGAGTTGCGGCAGGAGAACCAGCGGCTTCTTTTGGAAAACCGGCGCCTCCAGGCCACCTTGCGGGTGCAGGCCGGCCAGGGTTTGGCGGTCCTTACGGTGGCCCCAGTCATCGATGAGGACGTCTCGGGCCTCTACCGGAGGCTTTTCCTGGGCGCGGGGTCGGCCCAGGGCCTGCGGGTAGGGATGCCGGTGACCACCCCGGGCGGCCTGGTGGGCATCATCACCGAAGTGGCCCCCAACCAGGCGGTGGTGCGCACCATCCTGGACCCCGAGTCGCGGGTGGGGGTGCGGCTGGCCAGTGCGCCGGGGCGGGGCGTTGCCTATGGGGCTCCACCCCGCTGGTTGCGGGTGGAGATGGCCCCCGATACGAGCGTCAAGCCTGGGGACAGGGTGGTCACCGGGGCGCTGCAGGGACTCTACCCGGCGGGCATCACCGTGGGGGTGGTGGAGCAGGTGCTACCTACCCCGCCGGGGGCTTTGAAGAAGGTTTTGCTGGTGCGGCCCGCGGTGCAGTTCTCCCTTTTGGAGGAGGTGCAGGTGCTGAAGCCCCTATAGTCCTCCAGGGGCGGCAGCCGATGCTTATGCGCGCTCTTTGGATGGTGGGGCTGGCCTTCCTTATGCAGGGCCTTTTCTCCGGGCTTCTGGGCGACAAACTTCCCCCGCCCGATTTCATCTACTTAGGGGCGCTGTTCCTGGCTGCCCGCAGCCATCCTCTGGCCGGGCTGCCCCTGGCCTTTGCCCTAGGCCTTCTGCAGGACCTGCTCTCGGCCGGTTACCCTGGGCTGCACGCGGTGGGGCTTCTATTCGCGGCCTACGCCTACTACCGGCTTTCGCGTTTGGTCCACTGGGAGGAGTTGGTGGGCCAGGTGGTGATCCTGGGGGGCAGCTTCATCGCCAAGTGGCTGGGCATCCTCCTGGTGGCCTTCTGGCTCAGGCTGGAGGTCTTCAACCCTCTCACCCTCTGGCCGGTTATCCTGCCGGAGATGCTTCTTACCCTGCTGGTGGCCCCGCTGTTCATCCGGCTTGGCCAGCGTTGGGCGCCGCAGCCGTAGGGGGGAGGAGGGTGAACAGCCGGGTCTGGGTTCTTCTGGGGCTTTTCTATCTGCTCCTTTTAGTCTTCGTGGGGCGGCTTTGGCAGCTCCAGGTGTTGCAGTACGAGCAGTATGCCACCCGCAGCCAGGGCAACTACCTGCGCACCGAGACCATCTTGGCCCCCAGGGGGCGAATCCTGGACCGCAACGGCCAGGTTCTTGCCACCAACCGGCTGGCGGTGGACCTGATTTATTTGGGCGGTCAGCTACACTTCAAGGAGCGCCTTTTGGCCCTGCTTGGGTTGAAGGAGCTGCCCAGGGTGGAGCGGGAGCCGGTGGAGCTCATGGCCAACCTACCCGAGGCGCTGGTGCCCACCCTGGCCGAGCTGGTGGCGATAGAACCCAACCTGAGGCTTGTTGAGCGCATCGAAAGGGTCTACCCCAACCCCGTCTCAGGGCCGGTGATGGGCTACACCGCTTTGCCCAACCAGGAGCAGATCAGGGCGGGCTATGACCCTGAAGAGCTGGTGGGGGTGTCGGGCCTCGAGGCCGCTTTGGAGAGCCATCTGCGGGGCATTAAAGGGGTGGTGCTGGCCGAGGTGAACGCCCGGGGCCAGCGGGTCCGCTACCAGGAGCTCCGCGAGCCCCAGGCGGGGAGCGACGTTTACCTTACCCTTGACCTTTCCCTTCAGCGGGCCGCTGAGCGGGCCTTGGAGGAGGCCGTGGTGGACATTAACCGAATCCGCCAGCGCAATGGGCTCCCCCTGGTGCGCCGGGCCAAAGGGGCCATCGTAGCGGTGGACCCGCGCAACGGCGAGGTTTTGGCCATGGCCACTGCGCCGGCTTTCGACCCCAACCTGTTTGGTCGCCGCCCGCGTCCCAGCGATAGAATTCGCGAACTCTTCACCGATAGGGATCGCCCCACCCTCAACCGCGCGATAAACGCCTACCCCCCGGGTTCGACCTACAAGCTGGTGAGCTCGAGCCTGGCGCTGGAGGCAGGGTATGTTAATCCGAGCACCACCTTTCGCTGCAGCCCCTACATCGTTTACGGGGGCATTCGGCGCAACTGGGCCCGCTACGACATGGGCCCCATGACCGTAAAGGAGGCCATCGCCCAAAGCTGCAATACCTGGTACTACCAGATGGCCCTGCTCGACCCTATTGGGATGGTGGACCGGCTCCACCGGCGGGCCCTCGAGCTCGGCCTGGGCCGCCCCACCGGGCTGGAGATTGGGGAGCAGGTGGGCGTTGTACCTTCTCGGGAGTGGAAGCGGGAGAACATCCCCAATGACCCCCGCTGGTGGCCGGGGGAGACGCTTTCTATAGTGATCGGGCAGGGCTACAACAAAGCCACCCCGGTGCAGATTGCCCGGATGCTGGCCACCATCGCCCAAGACGGCCAGCAGCCCGAGCTTCATCTGGTGCGCCGGATTGGCGACAAGGAGGTCAAACGGCCCACCAGCAAGGTGCCAGGGCGCTACTGGAGGGAGCTCAAGGAGGGACTGCGGCAGACGGTTACCCAGGGTACTGCGCGCCATGTGCTGGGCGACTTCCCAGTGGCCACCGCGGGCAAGACCGGCACCGCCCAGAATGAGACCCTCACCCCCGGCCTCGAGCACGCCTGGTACATGGGCTACGGGCCCTACGACCCTGCGGACCCCCGGCCGCCGCTGGTGGTGGTGGCCTTTTTCGAGAACGGCGGTGAGGGGAGCGGGGTGGCCCTCCCGGCGGTGCGCAAGGTCATGGCCGCATACTGGAGGCTAGGCTCGGAACTGGCGTCGCGCTAGCGCCTAGCCGGGAGAGCACCAGCGCAGCCACCCGCTCACCCCCCATGGCCACCGCCGGCACCGACTGGCCGGGGAAGACCGTCTCACCCACGCGAAAGAGGTTGGGAAAGGGGGTCTTGGGGCTCAGGGTACGCAGCGGATGCACCTGCGGATACCCGCCCACCCAGCCTTCCTTTCGCCGGGTGTAAAAGGCGAAGGTGTGGGGCGTGGCCCCCAGGAGGAAGAGGGCCGCTTCCTGAAAACCGGGGATAAGCCTCTCCACCTGGCCCGCCAGCCAGGCCTGCCAGCGGGCCTTTTTGGCCTGGTAGCTTTCTCGGTCGAGCCCCTGCCACTCTGCCAGAGGGGTGTGGACCGAGACCGAGACCGCCCGGTAACCCGGCGGGCCCCGGCGCGGGTCACCGGGGGCGGATAGGCTCACGAAGACCCAAGGGCCCTCCCCGGCCCACTGGCGGTAGGGGGCCCCGGGGGGTAGGGCGGCCTCGGGCAGCGCAGCATAGAGCGTGAAGGCCCCCCAGCCGTCGGCGGGTGGAGCAGCCTGCGGCCCTGGCAGCAGGGCGGCCAGGTCGGGCGGGGTCAGGTTGGCCACGAAGACCTCGGCCTCCAAGACCTCCCGCTCGCCCCGCCGGCGGCCCCCCAGGGCTATCTCCACTGCCCGCACCCTTCCTTCGGCTACGCGAAGCCTTTCCGCTCGGTGGCGGTAGAGCACCTGGCCTCCGTGCTTGCGGACGGCCTCGGCCAGGGTCTCGGCCACTACCCCCATGCCCCCCAGGGGCAGGACCGCCCCCCGGTGGGGCAGGTCCAGGGCCGCAGCGGCGAACAGTGCGTAGGTACGCCGGGCCTCGGCCTGGGCTGCTATTAGGAGCTGCGCATCCAGGAAGCGGCGGAAGAGAGGGTCGTCGGGGGTGTGGGCTACGGCAGGCCTTGCCAGGTCGGCCAGGAGGCCGGGTAGCTCGGCCCAGCGCGTCCGGCGCAGGCCGGTCTGCAGAAGCCCCCACAGTTCCCGCCCGTCGGCAGGGGGAAAGGGCAGGCCCGGAGCCAGGCGCCACAGAGCCTCGGCCCGCCGGGCCTGCCAGCGCCAGAACGGCTTCACTTTGGGGCCAAAGGCCTCGGTCTGGGCCTCCAGCTCAAAGCCCCTTCCCACAGGGCGGGGCACCACCCGGCCCTCCGGCAGCCAGACTTCCATCAGCGTCTCGCCTGGGCGGAGCTGCCGGACCGGGAACTGCACCCCCAAAGCCCGCTCGAGCCGGGTGAATACCCCTGCCTCGTCGAAGCCGGCCAGCAAGGTAGCCCCGGCGTCGAAACGGAAGCCCCGGTGGAAAAAGGTCCCCGCGGTGCCCCCAGGGTAGGTGTGGTGCTCGAGGACCACCACCTCCAGTCCGGCGCGGGCCAGCAGGGCGGCCGTGGTCAGGCCGCCCACCCCTGCCCCTATGATCACCGCGCGCATGGCTAGCGCCTGAGGGCTCGTATGTAGGCCAGCACCTCGTCGGCGTCGCGGAACGGGTTGACATTCCGCCAGATCCGCTCGATGCGGCCCTTTGGGTTGACCAGAATGGTGTCGCGGTTGTAGAAGCCCAGGAAGCCCCCTACCCGGAAAAGCCGGGCCAGGCTGCCGTCCTTGTCGGGGAGCATGGCCCCTTTGAGGTTCATCTGCTCGATGAAGGCGCACTGCTCGGAAGCAGGGTCGGCGCTCACCCCGAAGATGGCCACCCCTAGCCGTTCGAACTCCGGGTACAGCTCGGCGTAGCGCTTACCCTGGGCCGTGCAGCCCGGGGAGCTGGCCTTTGGATAGAACCAGAACAGCAGGTACCGCCCCTCCCGGGCCAGGGCCGCCAGGTCTACCGGCTGGCCGTACGAGTCCTGCACCCGCGGCAGGTTGACCGGGTCCCCCGGGCCCAGGGCCCAGGCGGGCGGAAGAAGGAAAACGAGGCAAAAGAGGAGGCGCATGCCTATAGCCTGCCCCAAACCTGCCCGGGTAGCTGTGGGCCAGGCTTCAGGTGCGGCGCTTCAGGTACTCCAGCACCACCTGGGCGTCCCGGAAGGGATTGACGTTGCGCCAGACCTGTTCCACCCTCCCCTCGGGGTTGATGAGGACAGTATCCCGGCTGTAAAGGCCCAGCAGGCCGCCCAGCCCTAAAAACCCGCCCACCCCAAAGGCCCGGCCCAGAGCCCCCGAGCGGTCGGGGATCATCCCCCCCTTCAGGGCCAGTCGCTCCATGAAGCCGCACTGGGCCTCTTCGCTGTCCCGGCTTACCCCGAACACCAGGGCCCCGAGCCTGGTGAACTCATCGTAAAGCTCGGCGTAGCGTTTGCCCTGGGCGCTGCAACCTGGGGAGTTGGCCTTGGGGTAGAACCACAGCACCACGTAGTAGCCCTGCCGCACCAGCTCGGCCAGGTCCACGGTCTGGCCGCGGGCATCTTGGAGCTGAAGGAGGGGCGCGGGGTCGCCGGGTTTGAGTCGCATGGGCCTTAGTATGAAAAAAAGCCCCCCTCGCGGGTGTGCCGCCGGGCAGAATTTAGTCGAAGGCCTGGGCCGAAAGACCGGTGCTCTCGCTCTGCCCGGTCAGCAGGGTGTTGCGCCAGAGGGCAATGCCGCGCAGGGGGGCATAGACCTCGAGGCTCGGCAGGCTCTGCCCGTCGAGGCGAAGCCGGTGAATCTTGCTGCTGCCCCGGCGGATGGCGTAGATGGTCTCCTCCAGCACCACCATGTCCACCTGGCTGCTCGCATCCTCCCCTTCGGCTACGGGCAGCGGCAGCGAGGACAGCACCTCGCCTTCTATGGAGAGGTGGCGAATTTTTTGGCTGTCCGCGTCGTAGATGAGAAGCTGCTCATTGGGGGTGAGGCCGATGCCCCCCAGGACGCGCAGCTCCTGCGAATCGCGGCTTTTGCGGAAGGCATAGCGCGAGAGGTACTGGCCCTCGTGGGAAAGGCGCTGCACCTGGCGGTTGCCGTAGTCGAGCACGAAGAGGTATTGGGAGCTGGCCAGCAGGGCCCGGGGCGTGTCGAAGGTGCCCCGGCCCTGCCCTGCCCCTCCAAAGCGGGCTATGGGACGGCCCTCCCAGTCGAAGCGGGTAATGGTGCAGGCCTCGCCGTCCAGCACTAGCAGGCTGTCGGAGAGCGGGGCCAGGGCCACGGGGTAGAGCAGCTCCCCCAGCTTCATGCCGTAGGGTCCGATGGAGTGGGTGATCTCTCCCTCCACGTCGAAGCGATGCACCAGCCGGACCGCACCCCCGCCGTACTCGAACAGGCTGATCCAGAACCCCCCCGTGCCGTCCACCGCCACCGTCAGGGGAGGAGAGGGGAACATGCCGCGCCCGCTGCCCACCCCGCTCCACATCCGCACCAGGGTGCCGTTGGGGTCCATCAGGCGCAAGGTCCCCTTCTTGGTTTCTACCGCCAGGGCCAGGTAAAGCGGTGCGGTCAGGCCGGGGTCTTCCTGCCACCGGCCCCGAAGCACCTCCAGTACGCTCTCCAGCCCGGGCCGCTTCTCTGGGTTCTTCTCCAGCATGCGGTAGACCAGGTCGGAGAGCACCTGGGGCACCTCGGGGTTAACCTGCTTGGGTGGGGGTGGCATCTGGGTGATTTGCTGGTGGATGACCGCCTCGTAGGCCCCCTGAAAAGGGGGCTGGCCGCACAGAGCCTCGTAGAAGACCACCCCCAGGCTGTAGATGTCGGACTTGTGGTCGATGCGCTGCCCCTTGGCCTGTTCGGGGCTCATATAGACCGGGGTGCCGATGCGGGCCCCGGTGATGGTCAGGCGGGTCAGGACCTTGCCAGAGGCGATGCCGAAGTCCATCAGCCGCACCCCTCGAGGGTCCACGCTGCCGTCCTGGCGGATGGCGTTCCGAAGGACCATGATGTTCCCGGGTTTGATATCGCGGTGGATGATGCCCTGGGCGTGGATGTGCTGCAGGGCCTCGGCCACCCGGATCATCACCTCCACGGTGCTGCGGATGGAAAGGCGCCTGCTTTCGATGAGGCGGTCCAGGCCCTCGCCTTCCAAGAACTCCATGGCGATGTAATGGGTCTCGCCCTGGTTGCCGTGGTCATAGACCTTGACGATGTTGGGGTGGTCGAGGTGGGCCAAAAGCTCGGCTTCGCGGTGAAAGCGGCGCACGAAGCGGGGGTCGCCCACGTACTTTTCCTGGGGGATTTTGAGCGCCACCAACCGGCCGTCCTTCTTGCTGCGGGCCTTGTAGACTGTGGCCATTCCCCCGATGCCCACCTTTTCCTGGATCTCGTAGAGGGCCTCGAGGCCCGTCACGTTGTTTAGCGAGGCCTTAGGGGTTGCTTTGGCTTTGGTGGCTTTTTTGGCCGGTCTGGGGCGGGGTTTGAAGCCCGCCTGGGCGCTGTCGGGCAGCCACATCGCCCCCAGCCCCAGAAGCAGCGGGACTGCCAGGACCCAAGGCACGGCCCCCAGGGCCCAAAGCCCCCCCAGAACAACGCTCATCAGGAGACCCGCCACCCAGTTGAGGCCGGTGCGTAGCAAAAGGGCTGTGGTGATTCCCACCAGCAAAAGGGCAATGAGGTAGCTCATCGGAACCTCGCCGCAACCACCGTGATGTTGTCGGTTCCGCCCCGCATCAGGGCCTTGCCCACCCAGTTCTCGAGGGATGACTGAAGGTCGTTGCCAATCGTCCACTCCTCAGGCGGCACCAGCCCATAGAGGCCGTCGGTGGCCAGCACCAACACCTCGCCTGGGGCGAAGTTCACCGAGAAGATGTCGTAGCGCACGTCGGCCAGGCCCAGGGCCTGGGTGAGCATGTGCTTCCAGGGGTGGTCTTCGGCCTGGTCGGCGGTCAGCACCCCCTGCCGTACCTGCTGGGCCACCCAGGAGTGGTCCTGGGTAAGCAGGGTCCAACGCCCCGAGGAGTAGCGGTAGGCCCGGGTGTCCCCTACGTGGCCGATCACCGCCTGGCGGTTCCACTCGGTGAGCAAGACGGCGGTCAGGGTGGTGCCCATGCCCTTGCGTGAGGGCACCCGCTCGCTTTCCTGCAGGATGCGTCGCTGGGATAGCTTGAAGGCCTTGTCCATCACCAGCGAGAGCCCCACCCCCGGCCGGCCTGTGGCAGCGTGTTCGGCGTAGGACTTAGCGGCCATACTGACCCCCTCGATGGCCAGCTTGCTGGCCAGCTCCCCTGCCTCGGCACCGCCCATGCCGTCGGCCACTGCCAGCAGGACCAGGTTGCCCGCTGGCGTGGGGTGCACGGCTACCCGGTGAAAGTCCTCATTGGTTCGCCGCCGCCGACCAATGTTGGACTCTGTGGCAATTTCAAGCCGGGCCAACCGCATGACACCTTATAATACCCCCTGAATGAAGCCGGGCTTGGTTGAATTACTCGAACTCTACGAGTACAAGGTGGACGACCTGGTGGCCGGGCAGGAACCCAAGGGGGGGATGGCCGGGCTGAACCGGCTGCGCCAGGCCCTGATCCAGGCCAACCTGCCAGGCCCTCTGGCCAAGAAGTTCCGCGACATCGATGCCCGCTTCAAGGCCCACCGCCCAGGCTACCGCACCGTGGTGGAGGAGGAGGCTGGCGCCGATCTGGGGAGCATCCTGCTGGAAGAGGAGCCCCAGGAGGAGAGCCCCGAGCAGCGGGTGCTGGAGAGGTTGACCGAGGCTTTTTACTGGGCCTGGCTCGAGCGCGAGCTGGACCGGGTGGCCAGGACCCTCAACCAGGGCAAGCGGGACGAGCTGCGGCTCATCTACACCCTTTTGCAAAACCTCGAGGCCTACGCCAAAACCCCCTTCTTTACCCAGGACTACAACCTATCCCGCTTTACCCTGGCCCATCCTATCCCCACGGTCTCCGACCCCAGGGTGCACCTGGAGGATTTCTCCACGGCCAAAGGGCTTCTGCTGGAGTTTTTCCGCGAGGCCTTCTCGATCGCGGAAAAACTCAGGCTGCCCCCAGAGGAGACCCTCCCCTACCTGAGGCGCTTCGCCCGGCGGGTTCTGGAAAGCGAGGGGGCCTTCCGCGTTCCCTCGCGAGGGCCTAGCGTGGAGAGCCTGCGCAGCGCTTTGGAGGAAGCGCGGCGGCAAGGTCTCGGCCCCCAGGAAATCCGGACCCTGGAGGAGCGGCTTCAAGCCGCGGCGGCAGAGGAGCGCCGGCTGGCTTTGGTGGTGGAGGAGGACCGCACCCGTTTCCTGGCGGCGCTCGAGCGCGTCTTCGCCCTGCTCAGCCGCTATCTGCCGAGCCCCAGAGGGGAGGGGAACTGGCCCCAGATGCCCCAGAAAATCCTGGGCAGTTCGGACCCCCGCTATGCCCTCGCCCAGGTTTCGCCCGATGCCCGGATGCTGAACCTGCGCCTGATGCCCCTGCGCTTTACCCTGGGGGGCTATGAGATTGCCATCACCCAGGCAGGCCGGGTCTTTGGGCTGGCGGTGGACGGGCAGGAGCGCACCTTGGAGGAGGGGGCGGCCTTCAGCCTACCCCTTTCCGATGCCGAGCTGCATGGGGTGCGCTACCAGGACTACCTCCACCTGCGGCTCGAGCCCCGCCAGGCGGCTACCCTGAGCAGCCTGCTGGCTGAGGGGCGGATTCTGGCCCATATGCTGTGGCCGGAAAACCACTACGCCTACCTGCGGCTTTTACGCGCGTTTTCGGCGCGCTGCAAGGGGCCGGTTCACTACGGCCATTTCCAGCCCGACTCGGCCAGCAAGTACGCCGAAGCCCCGGTGGACAACCTGCAAGACTTTGCCCGCAAGGGGCTCGAGGTGGTGCGCAAGCGCATCGAGGAGAACTCCGGCTGGGCCGCCTACCTGGCCGAGGTGGCCCAGGCCCTGGGGCTGGAGGACTACGCCCGGGTGCTGCACCTGGAGCTTTCGGAGTGGCTGGGCTTCAGCCCTCCTTCGCGCGATACCCTGGGGGAGGGGGTGGGCTCCTTAACCGTAGGCGATGGCCCGAGCACCGTCCGCTCAGGGAGCACGGTGCTTTCTCTGCGCTACCAAAACGATGCGGTCTACGTATCGGCCCCTGGCCTGATGCCCCGCAAGCTGACCGACCTTCTGGTTTGGGTGGTGCCTGAAGGGGGGCTGGTGCTGGCCCGCGAGGGGGCCCGGGTGGCCTATCGCCTGGTCACCATTCTTCCTCAAGCCTAGGCTGGAGGTATATCTGGGCCCGCCCTGAAGGGCTTATGATTGGGCCATCTATGTGGCAAGCATTGGCCCACCGTGAATTCCGCTGGTTATTCGCGGCCAACCTGATTTCCCTGGTGGGGAGCAAAATCCACCGGATAGCCCTGCTCTTCGTGGCCTACCAGGAGACCCAGAATGCGGTCTGGGTCTCCCTCATCCTGGGGGCCCAGTTCGTGGCCAGCGCTTTTGTCGGGCCCCTGCTGGGCCCGCTGGTCGACCGCCACGACCGCCGGACGCTCATGATTCTGGCCGACCTGCTGCGGGGGGTGTTGGTGGCCTGTATTCCCCTTTTCGCCATGTACTTCATGCCGCTTCTGATGCTCATCGCCTTCGCCATGGCAGCGCTGGAGGCCCTGCACCACTCGGCCAGCCAAAGCTCGGTTCCCGAGCTGGTGCCCACCTCGGCGCTGGACAGCGCCAACGGACTGGTGACCTTCGCCGCCCGCTTTGCTGACGTGGCCTTTGTGGCCCTGGCCGGGATGCTGGTGGCCAACGTGGGTCCGGCCCCGGCTTTCTGGATCGATGCCACCACCTACCTGGTCTCGGCGGCCCTGCTGGGCTTTCTGCCGCCCTTGCGGGGCAAGGCGGGAAAGGAAGGCTACTTTGCCGCGGTGGCGGCGGGGCTGCGCGCTTTGTGGCAAAACCCGGTGCTGGCCCGCACCGTGGGCACCCTGGCCCTGGCCGCGGCTTTTGGCTCGGTGGAGGCGACTTTGGGCATCGTGTACGCGGTGAAGGCCCTGGGGGTTGGGGTGCAGGGGTTTGGGCTGCTGGAGGCCCTCACCGCTGCAGGGGCCCTTTTAGGCCTTTTCGGGGTCGCCCCCCTCATCCGGCGCTTCTCGCGGGAGAGCCTCTTCCTGGCTGCGCTAGGGCTTTTTGGCCTCTTCTTGGCCTCCCTTGGGCTCTTTCCCCATCCCCTCTGGGCGGGGGTGGCCATGCTCATGTTCGGCCTCCTCAACACCCTGTTCATCGTGCCGGCCCGCTCCATCATCCAGCTGGCTGCCCCGCCCGGTCTGCGGGGTCGGGTGATGGCGGGTTTCAGCGCCACCATGCAAAGTGCAGTGCTGATGGGCACCCTTCTGGCGGGCTTGCTCGAGCCCCGGCTGGGCGTTCTGGCGGTGCTGTACTGGTCTGGGGTGGCGGTCTTTTCGGTTGTGGTGGTGGTCTACCTCCGGGGGGGCATCCCGCGGCGGATGGCGGAGGAGGCCCGCTAGGCCGTGCAATAATAGGGCGTTGTCGGGGAGGAAACGATGAACCTGCAAAAAATCATGAAGGAGGCGCAGAAGGCCCAGCGCAAGGCGGCCGAGGTGCAGGAGCGGCTCGGCCAGATGACCGTGGTGGGCAGCGCAGGGGGTGGGCTGGTCGAGGCCACGGCCAACGGCCACGGCCAGATCCTGGGGGTCAAGCTGAAGCCCGAGGCGGTGGGCCAGGGGGACCTCGAGGCGCTGGAAGACCTGATTCTGGCAGCCGTTCAGGACGCACAGAAGAAAGCCCACGAGCTTTCGGAGAAGGAGATGAGCCGCGAGCTGGGGGGCATTGGCAGCCTGTTGGGGAAGATGCTTTGAAGCATGCGCTACCCGGAAAAGCTCCTCAGGCTGGTGCGGGCCCTGGCGACCTTGCCGGGCATCGGTCCCAAGACGGCCCAGAAGCTGGGGCTTTATCTGGTTCAGCACCCCGAGGCGCGCCTGGCCCTTCAGGGCAGCCTGGAGGCGGCCGAGGTCCTTCGCCCCTGTCCGCTATGTGGCAACCTGGCCGAGGAGGCCCTTTGCCCTGTTTGCGCCGATGCCGAGCGGGACCGGGGGGTGATTTGCGTGGTGGAGAGCGTTGCCGACCTGATGGCCATCGAGCGCAGCGGGGAGTACAGCGGCCTTTACCACGTCCTCGGGGGGGCGCTCAACCCCCTGGAAGGGGTGGGCCCGGAGCAGCTTTTTTTGGAAAAGCTCTTTGAGCGGTTGGAAGGGGTGCGGGAGGTAATCCTGGCCACCGGGATGACCGTGGAGGGCGAGGCCACCGCGGCCTACCTGGCCGAGCGGCTGGCCGCCCATGGGGTGCGCTCCACCCGGCTGGCCTACGGGTTGCCGGTGGGGGGCAGCCTGGAGTACGCCGACGAGGTGACCCTGGCCCGGGCTCTGGAAAACCGGCGGGGCTACGGCTGAACCACCTCGAGCCCCACCCCCTCCCCCTGGCGCACCACCCGCAGGGTTCCGCCCTGCTTGAGGGGGCCGAAGAGGAGCAGGTCGGCCAGCGGTTTCTTGAGGGTTTCCTGGATGAGCCGGGCCAGCGGGCGGGCCCCCATCAGGGGGTCGTAGCCCTTCTCGGCCAGCCAGGCCACCGCCTCGGGGGTGGCCTCGAGGCGGACCCTGCGCTCTTTGAGCTGGGCCTCGAGCTGGCGCAGGAACTTGTGCACAATCTGGGTCATGATTGCTGGGGATAGAGGGTTGAAGCGCACGATGGCGTCCAGGCGGTTGCGGAACTCGGGGGTGAAGGTGCGCCGCAGGGCCTCTTCGCTGGCCTCCTCGCGGGTACCGCCCATAAAGCCCACCCGCCGTTCGCTGGCCTCGGCGGCCCCGGCGTTGGTGGTCATGATGAGCACCACGCTGCGGAAGTCCACGCTCCGGCCGTTGTGGTCGGTGAGCCGCCCGTAGTCCATCACCTGGAGCAGAATGGCGAAGAGGTCGGGGTGGGCCTTTTCTATCTCGTCTAGCAGCAGCACCGCATGGGGGTTTTGCAGCACCGCATCGGTGAGCAGGCCACCTTGGTCAAAGCCCACATAGCCCGGCGGGGCCCCGATGAGCCGCGAGACCGAGTGCTTCTCCATGTACTCCGACATGTCGAAGCGCAGCAGGGGCACCCCCAGCGAGGCCGCGAGCTGCCGGGCCAGCTCGGTCTTGCCCACCCCGGTGGGCCCGGCGAACAGGTAGCAGCCGATGGGCTTCTGGGGGTCGCGCAGACCGGCCCGGGCCAGCTTGATGGCGCTCGCTACCTCCTCTACTGCCCGGTCTTGCCCGAATACAACCGCCTTGAGTTCCTTTTCCAGGTTGGCCAGCACCGTCTCGTCGCTGCGGCTCAGGTTTTTGGGGGGGATGCGGGCCATGCGGGCCACGGTGGCCTCCACCTCGGCCGCGCCGATGCGGCTTTTGCGCCTAGCGGGGGGCAGAAGGGCCTGGGCTGCCCCGGCCTCGTCCAGCACGTCCAGGGCCGAGTCGGGCAGCCGGCGGTCGGTGAGGTGACGGGCCGAGAGCTCCACCGCCCGCTCGAGCGCAGCGCGGGTGTAGGTGAGGCGGTGATGGGCCTCGAGCCGGGGCCGAAGGCCTTCTAGAATCTTCACCGCCTCGGCAGGGGAGGGCTCTAGGATGTCGATCTTCTGGAAGCGGCGGGCGATGGCCCGGTCTTTTTCAAAGTGCTTGTACTCAGCAAAAGTGGTGGCCCCGATGCAGCGAAGCCTTCCGGTGAGGGCAGGTTTTAGCAGGTTGCTGGCGTCCACCACCGAGCCGGTGGTGGACCCGGCCCCCACGATGGTGTGAATCTCGTCGATGAAGAGGATGGCGTTGGGGTGCTCCTCCAGGGCCTTCATCACCGCCTTGACCCGTTCCTCAAAGTCCCCCCGGTAGCGGGTGCCGGCCAGCAGGCTGCCCATGTCCAAGGCGAAGACCTCGGCCCCCTGGAGCCGCTCGGGCAGGGGCAGCCTGGGGCTACCCCCAGCTACGATGAGCTGGGCCAGCCCCTCCACGATGGCGGTCTTGCCCACCCCGGGGTCGCCCACCAGGAGGGGGTTGTTTTTCTGGCGGCGAGAAAGAATGGTGAGGATGCGCACCAGCTCGGCCTCGCGCCCAATTAGGGGGTCGAGCTGCCCCTGGCGGGCCCGTTCGGTCAGGTTGGTGCAGTAGGCCTCGAGGGGGTTCTGCGCCACCTGCGCTTCCTCCTCACCCACCTGCACCGGCGGGGCGGGCTCCCGGGTGCCCCGGGGCAGGGCTCCTCGGGCGATGGCCGCGGTCAGGTCGAGCCGGCTCACGCCCATCTCCTCCAGCAGGGCGCAGGCGGCCGATTGCCGCTCGTCCATCAGGGCCACCAGCACGTTGGCCCCGTTGGCCTGGTCGCGTCCGGCCGAGCGCATCTGCAGCACCGCCCGCTGGATGACCCGCTGGAAGGCGGTGGTGGGTTCGGGCCGGGCCCCGGGGATGCGCTCGAACTGGCGCAGCGACTCCTCCAGCATCATCCGCAGGTGGGCGAGGTCCACCCCCACGCTCAGGAGAACCCGCTTGGCATCGGGGTCATCCAGCAGGGCCAAAAGCAGGTGTTCCAGCCCTGCGTATTCGTGCTCGTTTGAAAGGGCCAGCTCCAGCGCCCGCCGAATGGACTTTTCCAGGCTTGGGGTGAGGGGCGTCTCCATCCGCACCTCGAGTGTAGCAGGAGGGGCTGGGGGAGTGTGCGGAAACCTACCCGGCGTGGCAGTGGCAGGTCACGCCGTTGGCTTTGGCAAAGGCCTCCCTGCCCTCGGTGTAGGAGAGGTAGGCCAGGCCCAAAGCCCCCAGGCTATCCACGAACCAGATGCCACTCACCGCGTAGATGAGGCTCGAGGCCAGCAGTAAACCCGACATATACATGCAGACCCGCGCGCACTTGGCATCGGCCAGGATGGCCTCCGAGCCCAGGGCCAGGCCGGCCTTGGTCTTGTAGTGGATGAGGAGCCACATGAGCGAGATGGAGATAAGGGCAATGACCACCCCGGCCAGGGTGGTTTCGGGCCGGTGGCCGGTGGCCAGGTTGTAAACGCCCATGGCGCCCAGGATTCCCACCAGGGCATAGAACCCGCTGCCGGTAATGCGCAAAGCGGTCTTCTCGAAACGGCTGGTGGGAGCGGTGGGGTGGCGCCAGATGCGCACCACCATGGCCAGGATGCCCAGCCCCGAGACCATCTCCACGAAGCTGTCGAGGCCGAAGCCGAACAGGGTGAGCGACTCATCGGCGAGTCCAAACCCCACCGAGACCAGGCCTTCCAGCAGGTTGTAGACCACAGTCAAAACGGCAAGCCAGAAGGCCACCCGGTACCAGTATTGGGCGTGGGGTGCTGCGTACATCGCCCCAATCTATCCTGGCTTGGAGGGGCTGTTTGTACGCCCGGCACTGTGGATACTGCGAAGGCAGCCTCATTCGGGCTCGAGGGTGCACTGCAAAGGGTGCCCCTCGCGCCTTGCGGCCTGCACTACCTGCTGGACTTTGGTCTCGGCAATCTCAAAAGGGTACACCCCGGCTACCCCCACCCCGGCGTGGTGCACCTGGAGCATGATGCGGACCGCTTCTGGCTCGCTTTTGCGGAAGTAGCGCATCAGCACCTCCACCACGAAATCCATGGGGGTGTAGTCGTCGTTCAAAAGTAGCACCTTGTACATAGGGGGGGTGCGGGGCGCTGTTTTGGACGCCTTGCGGGTCTTGACGCCTGCTTCCACACCCCAAGTTTAGCGCAAGAAGGCGAAGGGCCGGCCGGTCAGGATGATTCTGGCCTCGTTCAGCACCAGGTTGCCCCCGTTGCTGTTGAAGCCGGCCCGCACGCCCACCCGGAAGTTGCCGGTCTTGACGATGTTGAAGGCGTTCTGGTTTTGGCTAGAGCTCAGGGTGAGGTCTATGACCAGGGTTTGGGTCTGGCCAGGGGGAATGTTAACGTTGGTGTTTCCCAGCCCTATATCCCCCCCGTTGTTGTCCACCAGATTGGTGTCGCTCGCAGGGGCCAGCCGCAGCTCTACGCTGCCGGTCATGGGCGTGGCCCCGGTGTTGGTCACGCTGGCCTGGAGCAGAATCCGGCCCCGTTCCACGATGTCCAGGGCCACAGGAACCGATACGGCCTGGCCCTCAAAGTTGCTCCCGGGAGCAAAACCGGTGAAGCTCCCGCTGGGAATGGAAAGGGTCCGCTGATTCTGTGGTACAAAGCTCAGCACATCCACGTTGACGTTGTAGCGGGTGGCGGCGCTGCAGGCCGCCAGCAGCAGCAGGGGCAGGAAGAGCAGCTTGCGCATGGGTCCTCTCCTTTAGAAGTTAAAGCCCAGGCTCAAAGCAAGGCCATAGACGGTGTGGCCCACGATGGGGGCCCGATGGGTGGTGAGGGCAGCATCCACGCTGAAGCCCGGGCCCACGAGGCCTGCGCCCAGGCCCAAGCGCAGGCCATTGTCGAAGCCAAGCCCGGCGCGGAAGCGGCCCGGACCCAGGCTATACTCTCCACCCAGGTGGCCGTATAGGGCGGTGTCGTAGCCTAGGTCGCCCCCCACGATAAGGCTGCCCGTCTCCAGGTCCAGCTTGGTGGCGGCGTTGAGGAAAAAGGCGGGTACGAACCCGAAGCTGCTTCGTTCTGCTGGGCTCGAGGTGAAGTTGGCGTTGCCGCTAAAGCGCAGCTCGGTTCCGCTCCAGCGGGCGTATCCCAGGGCGTTGCGCACGCCCAGGCCCACCGTCACCCCCTGCACCTCGGCCACCACCCCTAGGTCGGCCCGCAGCCCAAAGCCGCTCCCGCCCCCAGGGTGGGCGTAGAAGAGGCTGCCGCGGTAGATGGGGGGCTGGTTGGGGTCGATCTGGCCCTGGGCATCGGTCCGCACCCCCACGCTCAGGTCGCTTTCGGCGTAGGCAAGACCGTAAAACCCCTCGCCCCGGCCGCCCACGTAAAGCTGCACCTGGCCCCCCTGGGGCAGGGGCACCCCGGGCAGACGGGTGGCGTAGCCGAAGCCCAGGCTTAGCCCAGTTTGGGCGCTGCCGTTCAGCACCACGCTGTACTCGGTGTTGGGCTGGAGCGGGTCGCCAGCCAGGGCCTGGCGCAGGGCGCTGTTGGGGTTCAGGCTCAGGCCGAAGCCCCCTGCATAGTAGCCCAGCTCCACGAAAAGCCCCCCCTCCTGCACCAGCGGCAGGCGAAGGAGGGGAGCAGGGGTGAGGGCCTTGCTCGAAGCCAGCCCCCGGGGGGTGCCAAACCCCAGGTCCAGGTTGAGCGGCCGGCCCTGATAGTCGGTCACCTGGACGCGCCCGGCCGCTATGCTGATCTGGATCTCGGGGTAGCCGGTGTTGGGGTTGGTGAAGGCTGTGGAGGAGGCAGGGTTGAAGAGGAAGCTGTCGAGATGGCTAAGCTGGTCGTAGAAGCTCAGGAAGTCGAAGGGGTTGTTGGGGTCGGAGAGGCTTTGGGGGTTGCGAAGGATGGGGATGGGGTTGCTATCCTGCCTTAGCAGAATCCCCAGCAAGCCTATAGGGAGCTGAAACCCCGTGTCCGAGCCATAGGTGCCCGCTGGGTAAGCGGCATAGGCGGGGTTGAGATAGGCGGCCCCTGGGCCAGGTAGCACCAGACCTCCCATGCCCAGGCTGCGCACGCCTTGGGCCATCGAGAGACTGCTTAGCAAAACGAAAACGCTGGTGATCCACGTCCTGCGCATAGCCGCACTGATTCTACACGGGCTTTTTTAGCTCAGCGGTTTATTTGCCCCAGAGTGATGGAAGCAGTGCGCCAAGGCGATGGCCAGCGCGTCGGCCAGGTGGGAGGGCTGGGGCAGGGTCTTGAGGCCCAGGAGGACCCGCACCATATAGGCCACCTGCGCCTTTTCGGCCCGGCCGGTGCCCACCAGGGCCTGCTTGACCTGGGGCGGGCCGTAGCCGTATACGGGGATGCCCATCTGGTCGGCCACCAGCAAGACCACCCCCATGGCCCAGCCCACCTTGTAGGCCAGCTCGTTTTGCCGGTAGAAGAACTGCTCTTCCACTGCGATGGCGCTGGGCCGGTAGGTGGCGGCTACCTGGTAGACCCTCTGGTAAAGCCGCCCCACCCGCTGAGGGGGGGGTTCATCGGGTCGGGTCTGCACCACCTCGGCGTGGAGCATCTGGGCCCTCTTCCCCACCTGCTCCACGACCCCCAGCCCCAGGTTGGTAATGCCGGGGTCGACGCCGAGTACAACCATGAGGCGGCTAGTTGCCCCGCTTGGGGGGGTAGTCCCCATCGCCGTAGCGGATGAAGGCAGGAATTTCGAAGTTGCTCAGGTCCACGTTGTTGGTGGGGAAGTCCAGCAGGGGGCGACCTCCCGGTTTGGCCACCACCGCGCTCTCGTTGAAGCCAGCGGCGATCAGGATGACCCGCATCTCGTCCTGGGCCCGGTTGTCGTAGGTGAGGCCGTAGAGCACGTCCACATCCTCCATCCCGGTGGCCTCGCGGATGCGCTCCACTACGGAGGAGGCTTCCAGAAGCGAGATGTCCTCGTCCCCTACCACGTTGACGAGGAGCTTGCGGGCCCCGTCGATCGAGCGCTCCAGCAGGGGGCTCTGGATGGCGGACTGGGCGGCCTCCTCCACCTTGTTCTCGCCCCGACCTGCCCCAATGCCCATCAGCACCTGGCCCGCGTCCTTGAGCAGGGTGCGCACGTCGGCGAAGTCCAGGTTGATCTGACCGGGCAGGTTGATGACGTCGGTGATGCCCTTCACCCCGTGGTAGAGCACCCGGTCAGCGATCATGAAGGCATCTTTGGCGGAGACCTTTTTGTCCAGAGCGGAGAGCAGGCGGTCGTTGGAAATCACCACCATGGCGTCCACCTGCTCGCGCAGGCGCTTGATGCCCTCCTCCGCAGCCCGCATCCGGCGGGGGCCTTCCCAGCTAAAGGGGCGGGTGACCACCCCCACGGTAAGGGCCCCCAGGCCCCGGGCGATGCGGGCCACGATGGGGGCGCTGCCGGTCCCGGTCCCACCGCCCATCCCCGCGGTGATGAAGACCATGTCTGCGCCCTCCAGGTACTCGCCGATGAGCTCCTCTGCCTCCTCTGCAGCTTTCTCGCCAATCTCGGGGTTGGCGCCCGCGCCAAGCCCCCGGGTGAGCTTTTCGCCGAGCTGGATGCGCACCTCGGCCAGGCTGGTGGCCAGCACCTGTGCGTCGGTATTGGCGGCGATGAACTCCACCCCGGTAAGCCCGGACTCAATCATGCGGTTGACCGCGTTGTTGCCAGCACCGCCCAGCCCGATGACCTTGATCTGCACCTCGCCCATATAAGCTCCCTAGAAGAAATTCTTGAACATGCCCTTGATGCGTTCCCATAGCCCGCTGGCTGTGTTGCCGCCGCCATCGGCGGGCTTGCTCGAGGAAGATTTGCGCAAAGAGCGGTGCCCCTTGGGGGGGGCTTGAAGGGCCAGGTTGGCGGCGTGCCGCACCAGCCCCACCGCGGTGGCGTGGGTGGGGGCTGCCACCACATCGGTCAGCCCCTGCACCCCTAGGGGCCTGCCCAGGCGGACCGGCAGGTTGAACTGCTTGCGGGCCAGCTCCTCCAGCCCTCTTACCATGCTGGCCCCTCCGGTGAGAACAACCTTGCCCACGATGATTTCCAGGGGTCCCAGGGCCTCGTCCACGCTTTGGCGCGCCAGGTGCAGGATTTCGCGCAGGCGAGGCCGGATGATGCGGGCCAGCTCGGGGGCCTGGTAGGAGACCTGGGTGGCGCCCTCCTGGCTTACCTCCAGCACCAGCTCGGGGTCGGCCAGCTCAGGCAGGGCGGCGCCGTACTTCTTGGCTACCCGTTCGGCCTCTTCCACCGGGATTTGCAGGAGTTTAGCGATGTCCTGGGAGACGTGGTCGCCCCCCAGGGGGAGCACGGCCGAGTGGGCCAGCCGGCCGTGACGGAAGACCGCTACGTCGGTGGTTCCCCCGCCGATGTCCACCAGCATCACGGTCATGGAGAGCTCTTCGGGGGAGAGCACCGCCAGCCCCGAGGCGTAGGCCTGAAGGACCAGGCCCTCGACCTCGAGCCCCGCGTCCTCCACCGCCTTGCGCAGGTTGGTGAGGGGGCCCTTGGCCCCTGCCACCAGGTGCACGTCCACCTCCAGCCGCACCCCAGCCATGCCGATGGGGTCGCGGATGCCCTCCTGGCCGTCTACCCGAAAGTCGAGGGGCAGGGCGTGGATGAGCTCGAAGTCGCCCTCGAAGGGGTAGGCTTTGGCCTGCTCGATGGCCCGCTCCACGTCGGCAGCGGTAATTTGCTGACCCCGGCGGATGGCGGCCAGGCCATGGCTGGTGACGCTGCGCACGTGGGCTCCGGCCACCCCCACCCAGACCCGCTCGACCTTGACCCCGGCCACCCGTTCGGCCTGGAAGACGGCCTGGCGGATCGACTCGGTGGTGCGCTCGAGGTTCGTCACCACCCCTCGCCTGAGCCCCTGGGAAGGCACGGTGCCCTCGCCGATGATGTCCAGGATGCCATCCGGCGAGAGTTCACCGATGACGGCGGTCACCTTGGTGGTTCCAACATCCAAGCCTACGAGAATCATCGGCGAGCACTCACCCCCCAAGAATACACGTAGACGCGTTCTGCACCCAAAGGATTGCCGGAGGCACTTGGGCCTATTCTGCGCAGTTCGGCCCAACCTTGCAACTCCCTGACACTTTGGCCCCAGACCCAAAGGCCCTCCAGCCTGACCTGGTAACCCCCCACGCCGTAGCGGATCTCCTGGGCCTTCGGGAAAAGCTCCACCAGGCGGACGAGCTCGGCCAGCGGGGCCTCGCCCAGCCCCCGAATCTGGGGGGTCCGGGGCGGGGCCCCGGGGAGGAGTACCCCATCGGCGCTAAGGCCGTAGCGCCGGCTGTTTTGAACCAGGCTGGCGATGGGCGTGCGCTCTTCCAGCACGATGCGCAACTGGCCCCAAGCGGGGCGCTCGAGCCGCGCTTCCCTAACCCAGGGGTTTTGCAGGAGGGGCTTCAGGCGGTGGGGCCAGGCCCACAGCCAGGGGGAGCCCGGCTTGAGGCCGGTGACCTCCTGCACGTAGCTGGGGGAGAGGTGGCGGTGGCCCACCACCTCCACCGCCTGGACCGGCAGGGCCACCCAGGAGGCCACCCCAAGCGAGGCCAGCAGCAGGGAGGCGAGAACCAGACGGACAGCCCTCATACGCTCACCTCCGGCGCCTCTACCTCGCCCCAGACCTCCCACTCGAGCTCCAGCGGAAGCACGGACTGTACCCGCTTGACCAGGGCGAATAGCTCGGCGGCCGTGGCCCCTCCCAGGTTGACCAGGAAGTTGCCGTGCTCGTGGCTGATCATGGCCCTGCCCACCCGGGTGCCCTTGAGGCCCATGGCGTCTATGAGCCGTCCGGCCGAGTCGCCCGGTGGGTTTTTGAAGGCGCAGCCGGCGCTTTTCCTCTTGGGCTGGCCCTTGCGGGCCCCGTCTACCAGGGCCATCCGGGCCTGCACCGCCTCGGGGGAGGTAGGGCTCAGGCGGAAGCGCACCCGCGTGACGATGCCCCCGGGCGGCAGGGCCGAGCGCCGGTAGCCAAAGCCCAGCTCGTGGGGCTGGTAGAGGTGCAGGGCCCCATCGTGGAAGACCTCCACCGCTTCCAGAGCGTCTTTCATCTCGCCGAAGCGGGTGCCCGCGTTCATCCGCACCGCACCCCCCACCTGGGCCGGAATCCCATAGAGCCCTTCCAGCCCGCTGAGGCCCAGCCGGGCTGCGGCCTGGAGCAGGCTGGGCAGCAGGGCCCCGGCCCCCACCCAGCCCGAAAGGTCGGGACTCCAGGCGGCAAACTCGCCCGAAAGCCGGATTACCCGCTCGCGCACCCCTTTGTCCGAGACCAGCAGGTTGGAGCCGTTTCCCAGCACCCTGTAGGGGGCCTGGGTGGCCTTTTTCAGGTCTTCCAGGTTCTCCACCGTCCAGACCTCGGCCATACCGCCCACCCCCAGGGTGGTGAGCCGGGCCAAAGGCAGGTGCTCGACCCTCATACCGCCTCCTTCTGTCCCACCAAAAGCCGGCCCAGCCGGGAGATGTTTCCAGCCCCAATGGTCAGGATGAGCTCGCCTGGGGCGGCGCTCTGGCGCAGGTAGGCTAGGGCCTCCTCCCAGCCTAAGTGGCTGGCGGTGTGGCCTTTGGCTTTGAGCTGCTCCACGATGCGCTGGGCGATTTGGGCAGCGCTGAGGTGCAAGGGATGTTCTTCGGCGCTGTACACGTCGAGCACGATGGCCTCGTCGGCCAGCGCCAGGGCCTGGGCGTAGAGGGGCCACTCCTGTTCGCTGCGACCGTAGCGGTGGGGCTGGAAGACCGCCCGCACCCTGAGCCCGGTGCGGCGTGCGGCCTTGAGCAGGGCCAGGAGCTTGGTGGCGTTGTGGGCGTAGTCATCCACCACCAAGGCCCCGTTGAGCTCGCCCACCCGCTCGAACCGGCGCGCGGCCCCGGTGTAGCCGGCCAGCCCCTGCTGGACCGCGGTGAAGGGGAGCCCCGCCACCAGCGCTGCCGTGGCGGCGGCCAGGGCGTTGGCCACGTTGTGCTCGCCGGGCACCTGGAGCGTTATGGGCCCCAGGGTCTCCCCCCGCCAGACCAGGCTGAAGCGGCTGCCGAAGGGCTCCAGCTCGAGCCCCTCGGTGTGGCAATCCCCCTCCAGCAGCCCAAAGCGGCTGCGGGGGCAGCCTTGGGTCAGCTCTTCCAGTATCCGCCAGCGGGGGTCGCTGGGGTAGACCACGTGCCGGGCCCGGCGGGCAAAGGCCCGCATGGTCTCCTGCAGGGCCGCAAAGGAGGGGTAGTAGTTGGGGCGGGGCCGGCCATCGGGGGCCACATGGTCGGCCTCGAGGTTGGTGATCACCGCCACATCGAGCTCTAGGAGGCCGAACAGGGGGTCGGACTCGTCCACCTCGGCAATCCGGTAGGCCCCCCGACCGGCCCGGACGCTGCCCCCCAGGGGTTTGTACTCCGCCCCCAGGAGCACGGTGGGGTCGGTATGGGCTGCCAGGAAGATGCTGGAGAGCATGGCGGTGGTGCTGGTCTTGCCGTGGGAGCCCGTTACCCCCAGGCTGTGGCCCCCCTTGAGGAGCTCGGCCACCAGCTGGATGCGCCGCCAGACCGGAAGGCCCAGGCTGCGGGCGGCGGCCAGCTCGGGCTCGCTTTCGGCGATGGCGGTGGAGGCCACCAGCACGTCCACACCCTTCAGATGGTCGGGGCTGTGGCCCTGGTAGACCCGGATGCCCTCCCGTTCCAGGGCCCGGGTTACCTCGGAGAGATGACGGTCGCAGCCGCTCACGAGATGGCCATCCTTGCGCAGCAGGCGGGCCAGGCCGCTCATTCCGATACCCCCGATGCCCATCAGGTGATAGTGCTTCACATCACCTCCAACAAGACCTGGACCAACCGCCGGGCAGCCCCGGCAGGGGACAACCCCTCAAGTCTAGCGCGGATTTGCTCACGGGTGGAGGGCTCGAGCAAAGCATTAAGCTCCCTTTCAAAATCCCCCCAGGAGGCCAGCCGCCGGGCTGCGCCCCGCTCGGCGTAGAAGCCCACGTTGGCCCACTGGGCCCCCCCGTCCAGGTGCCGCGGCAGGGGCACCCCCAGCACCGGTACCCGGTGGTAGGCGGCCTCGGCCAGGGTGCCCGCACCCCCCCGGGTGATGGCCAGGTCGGCGGCGCTCCAGGCCAGGGGCCCCTCCACGTAGCCCCGGATGTGGTAGTGGGGTTTTTCCCTGGGCTTCATCTCGGCCTCCCAGCGCAGCCCGCACTGGTGCAGCACCTGCCAGTGGGAGAGCAGCGGGTAAAGCCGCTCGGGCAGCTCCCGGTTGAGCTCGAGGCTCCCCTGGCTGCCCCCCAGCACCAGAAGGGTGGGCCGGTGGGGGTCCAGCCCCAGCCGCAGGCGGGCCTCCTCGGGCGAATAGCGCTCCTCCCGCACCGGGTAGCCCACCACCTGGCTTTTGGCCGCCAGATGGGGGGGCAGGGCCAGGGGGGTGGCCAGGGCCACCCGCCGGGCCAGTTGGGCCAGGACCCGGTTGGCCAGCCCCAGCCGGGCATTCTGCTCGTGAATGACCAGGGGAACCCCCTCCAAAGCGGCCATCCAGGCCAGCGGAAACCCGGCGTACCCACCCATGCTGAGCACCGCCCTGGGCCTGAGCTGGCGGAGCACCTGCCGGGCCGCGCCCAGCCCCCGTAGCACCCTGAACCCTTCGGCCGGGCGCAGGGCGTCGCGGCTGAGCTTGCCGGCGGGAATAAGGCGGTAGGGCAGGCCGCTACTGGGCAGGACCCGCTCCTCCAGGCCCCCGTAGGCCCCCACATAGGCCACAGCCTGGCCGCAATCCCGAAGAGCCCGGGCTACCGCCAGCCCCGGGTAGAGGTGGCCGCCGGTCCCGCCCCCTGTCACGATCACCATAGACCCCCTCCAGCGGTCTTCACGGCCGCACCTCCTTTTTGAAGGCCTCGCGGGCCAGGGCGTGCAGCAGCCCCATGGCCACCCCGGCCATAAGCATGGCGTTGCCCCCCACGCTGACCAGGGGCAGGGGAGAGCCCCCGATGGGAATCACCCCCAGCACCGCGGCGATGTTGAGGGCCGCTTGTAGGGTGAGGTAAAGGGTGAGGCCCACGGCCAGCACGCTGTAGGCCCCCTCGAGGTGGGCCGCGATCTGCAGGCCCCGGGCGAGCAATAGCCACCAGGCCAGAAGCAGCACGGCGCCGGCCAGCCATCCCCCAGCCCAGAGGATGGAGGCCAGGATGAAGTCGTTGTGCGACTCTGGTATGTGGGGCATGCGGGCGCTGAGGCCCTGGCCCAGGGGACCGGCATTCACGATGGCCTTGTGGGCCTGGGTAATCTGGTACAGGGGCCCCCGCAAAAGCTCCGGGCTTAGCTCGTTCACCCGGCCGCTTACGTAGGTTTGCCAGCTTTCAAAGCGGTCGCGGGCCTTCTGCAAGCGCTCCAGGAAGGCGCCCGAAAAGGCCAGCAAGACCAGGCCCCCCGAGAGCATGATGGCCAGCAGGCGTCGGGCCGGCACGCCGATGGTGAGGAGCAAAAACCCCGCCAGGAAGAGCAGGAACAAGGCGGTGTCCAGGTCGGGCGAGATGAGGATCAGCCCCGAGGCCAGCACGATGGCCATTACCGGACCGATGATGGGGTAGTCGGCGGGCTTCTGGTGGAAGAAGGCGGCCAGATAAAGGGGAACCGCGAGCTTGGCCAGCTCGGAGGGCTGGAGGTTGAAGGGAACAAAGGGCAGGTCCAGAAAGCGCCGCTCGCCGCTCGGGCCGAAGCCGAAGACCAGGTTGAGCCCCAGCAGGACCAGGGCCAGGAAAAAGAGGGGTCTGGCCGCCCAGAGCGCCCAGCGGGGGTGCAGCCGGGCCACCAGGAGGGTTAGGCTCAGGGAAAGGAGTATGTTGCGCAGGTTCTCCAGGCTGTGGGCCTCCCTTGCCCCCCGCATCCCGTCGGAGGCGGCCACCCCCAGGGCCGAAAGGGCGAAAAGAAGGAGCTGGACCAGCAGGAGAATGCTATCCATGGCCTCCCTCCAGGGCGCGTACCACCTCCCGAAAAATTCGGGAGCGCTCCTTGTAGTCTTTGAACTGGTCGAAGGAAGCGGCCAGCGGGGCCAGCAGCACGCTTCCTCTCGAAAGTCGGGCGAGGGCTATTTGCACCGCTTGCTCCAGGGCCTTTCGCCCGTCGGGCTCGCGGATTTCCACCACCTCAACCAGCCGCTGGAATGGGGCGGCCAGCTTGGGGCCATCCCTGCCGATGGCCAGGATGAGGGCCACCTTGCGCCCGACCACCTCCTCCAGCTCCTCGGCCGGGGCCCCCTTGTCCACCCCGCCCAGCACCCAGGCCACCGGGGCAGGCGCGGCTTCCAGGGCTGTGCGCACCGCCTCGAGCCGGGTGGCGATGGAGTCGTCGATGAACTCCACTTCTCCAATCCGGGCGAAGACCTGGTAGCGGGCCTCGGGCCAAGGGGCGCTTTTGCGGAAGGGCCAGAGGTTTTCTGGGGTGGGGGCGAAGGGCCAGGGGCGGCCTGGGTCTTCCCGCAAAACGATATGGGCATAGGCCAGGGCCGCTTGCAAGGCGGCGTTGAGGTTGGTCTCGCGGGGGGTGGCCGCGGGCTCGAAGGGGTAGAGCCGGGCTGGGCTTCGGGCCGCTGCTGCCCGGATTTTCTCGTCGCGGGCGTTGTAGACCAAGGCGTCCTCGGGGGTGAGGTTCTGAATGAGCCGGAGCTTGGCCGCGTGGTACGCCTCCAGGCTTCCGTGCCGGTCCAGGTGGTCCACCCCCAGCAGGAGGAGGACCGCCACCCGAGGGCGGAACCGGTGGGTGCGCTCGAGCTGGAAACTGGAAAGCTCCGTCGCCACCACCTCGGCCTCGTCCACCACGCTCGCTAGGGGGGGGTCGATGTTGCCCCCCTCCCGCGCCTTGAAGCCCAGGGCCCGCAGGAAATGGGCGGTGAAAAGGGTGCAACTGGTCTTGCCCGCAGTACCGGTGATGCCGATCAGGGGGGTCCTGGAGTGGCGGTAGACCAGCTCCGCCTCGCCGATAATCTCGGCCCCCCCCTCCTCCAGGGCCCTGAGACGGGGGTGCGCGAGGGGGACCCCAGGGGCCGCGATCACCTGGTCGTACTGTCCCGGGGTGGGGTGGGGCTCCTGGATGAAGCCCAGGGCCCGGGCCTGGGCCACCTCCTCGGGTTTGGGCGCATCGTCGTAGAAACGGGCCTCCAGCCCGTGCCGCTTGAGGTAGCCCAGCACCCCGAGCCCGCTGCGCCCCAGGCCGTAGACCAGCCGCCTCATCCTCCCCCTCCCCAAAGGTGCGCCGCCAGGGCGGTGCAGAGCGCGGTGAGCCCGGTAAAGCGGAAGACCACCTTGGCCTCACTCCACCCCGAAAGCTCGAAGTGGTGGTGCAGGGGGCTCATCTTGAGAAGCCGCCGGCCGGTGCGGCGGAAGTAGGCCACCTGCACCACCACCGAGAGCACCTCCAACACCGGGACCAGGGCCACCAGCGGAAGCCAAAAGAGCCGGCCTTCCAGGATGAAGAGCCCTGCCACCAGGGCCCCCAGGGCCATGCTTCCGGTGTCCCCCATGAAGACTGTGGCCCGTGGGGCGTTGTACCATAGGAAGCCGAGCAGCGCTCCCAAGTTGGTCTGGGCCAGCGGCAGGCCCAGGAAAGGCAGCAGGATTACCGCGGTGATGCTGGCTAGAAGCCCGTCTACCCCGTCGGTGAAGTTGAAGGCATTGCAGGCGGCTATCACCACCAGGGTGAAGAGAAGGACATCCAGCAAGGGGTAGGGGGTGTACTGCACCTGCCGGACGGCCCACAGAGCAAAGACCAGGCTCATCAGGGCCTGCACCGCCAGCTTTTCCCGTGCCCGCAGCGGCCGGCGCAGCGAGCCGGCCAGGTCGTCCGCCAGACCCAGAAGGGCCATCCCCAGCACCAGCAGCCAAAGCCCGGCCCACCGGTCCCCCCCGGCCAAGGCGTAGACCACCGCCGCCGCCAGCAGGAAGGCCACCCCCCCCATGCTGGGGGTGCCCGCCTTGGACTGGTGGCTCTGGGGGCCTTCGGCCCGCACCCGCTTGCCAAGCCCTAAGGCCTGCATCAGGGTGATCCAGATTCCGGTGAGGAACCAGCTTAGAAGGGCGGCGGCCAGGACGTTCATGGGGTCTCCAGGGAAAGGTCGCGCCGCAGGACCAGCAGGCGGCCTTCTTGAAGGGTGTAGAGGTAGTCGCCATCGCTTTCCAGGCCCTCGAAGCCTCCAGGGAGGAAGCCAAGCCTCAGCCCCTCCAGGCTGAGGCGGTAGAGGCCTTCCGGACCGAGCACGTACAGCTCGTCGAGCACCACCGCCGCCCGCACAGGGCCGGGCAGGGGAATGCGCAGGCCATCCGGCAGCCGCCAGCCCTCCGCGCCAAAGGCGTATACGTACGACTCGCTGGCGGCCAGGAACGAGAAGCGGCCCTGGCGCAAGAGCCGGCGCTCCAGGTAGACCCCCTCCTCGCCCAGCCAGTAGACCCCGAGGGTGGTGCGCAAAGCGTCCTTGGCCCGGTAGGGGAGGGTGCCTAGGCCCGGGGCGAAGAGGCGGTCGGGAAGGCCGACCAGGGGGAGGGGTCTGGCCCGCACGAAGGAGGGCACCCCGGGCAGGGGCAGGCTTTCCCTTAGGAAGCCGTCCTGGTAGATGAGGAGCTGGAAGGGGTAGGCCACGAGAAGGGTCGGACCGTTGCGGGCCACGGCTTGGGGAGGGCCAGGCAGGGCCAGGGTTAGGCCAGCGGCCCGCACCGTTCGCCCCACCACCACCCCGCCCTCAATTAGCAGGGGTGGCCCTGGCGCTGGGGCCTGCGGCTGGGGGGCGCAGGCCGCCAGGCCCAGGCCCAGCATCAGAAGACCTCTTCGCATTCCCCCTCCTTGGGCCAGCGCTCCAGAATTCGCTCCAGGCCCGCGCTGCGCGAGGCCTTGAGGTAGATCAGGTCGCCCGGCTGGGCTTTTTGTTCCAGGAACTGCCCGGCCTCCTCCAGGCTCTCGAAGGCTTCGCCTCCGGCCTCGGCGGCCTGGGCCCGGGCCAGCGGACCGATGAAGATGCGGTGGGGGCTTACCTGGGCGGCCAAGCGGGCTGCCTCGAGGTGGTAGGCCAGCGCCGCCTCCCCCAGCTCGGCCATGGGGCCCAACACCAGCCACTTGCGGCCGGGCTGGGTTTTGAGGAACTCGAGCCCCGCCCTGAGAGAAAGAGGGTTAGCGTTGTAGGCGTCGTGGATGAACTCAATCCCGCCTCGCCGAAGCCGCTGCATCCGGCCCGGAGGCAGCCGAAGCTCGGCCAGCCGCTCGATGGCCTCGCTCAGGGGCCGGCCCAGCATCTCGCACACCGCCAGCGCGGCCAGCCCCCCCAGCACGGCTCCGTAGCCGGGGTAGGGCAGGTGGACCCGGTGCTGGGCGTAGCGGAAGCGGCTGTAGTCCAGGCCAAGCTCCAGCCCTTCGGCCCGGAAGTCGCCCGTCCCGATGCCGTAGGTCTTGAGCCCCGGCCAGCCCAGCCGCTCGGCGGCCTGTGCGCTGGCAAGGCGCAGGGGGCTCACCCAAAGCAGCCAGCTTTCCTCCCTCACGACATTCTCCAGGCTCCCAAGCCCCTCCAGGTGTTCGGCCCCCAGGCCGGTCAGCACGGCGAAGTCGGGCCTGGCCAGGTAGGCCAGCTCGGCCATCTCCAGCAGGCGGTCGATGCCCAGCTCCACCACGCAGCCCTCGGCCCCCTCCAGGTGAAAGAAGAACCGGGTAAGGCCGGGGGCGTTGTTGAGGTTGCCCTCGGGCGCGGGCCAGCCTAAGGCCTGGGCGATGCAGGCCTTGGTGGTGGTCTTGCCCGAGCTGCCCCCCACCGCCAGCACCAGGCCGCTGAAGGCCTCGCGCAGGGCCCGCCCCAGGGCCACCAGCGCCCGTTCAGGCCGGCCGACCTGGACCGTGCCGGGGTGGGGCTGGTCGCTCACCACGAAAGAGGCGCCTTTGGCCAGGGCTTCCTGGGCGAAGAGCCGGCCGTGGGTCCGGGCCCCGGGCAGGGCGAAGAAGGCCACCCCTGGCCCCACCTGCCTCGAGTCCCAGTGCAGGTCGTGGGCTGGGGCCGTGGGGGGGTGCAGCCTGCCCCCGACGAGGCTGGCTACCCACTCTGCGCTTAGCTCCTTGGTCTTCCGCGCGGCCATGGCTTCAAATGAGCATAATCCTCAACTTACACAACCTACTCACCGGTTCACCAGTTTACTCCCCTCAGCCTCCAGACGGGGTGGGAGGCCCCACAGGGCCAGAAGACCGGCAGCAATCTCCCGGTAGATGGGGGCCGCCACCTGGGCGCCGTGGATGCGGCCTTTTGGGTGGAAGAGCACCACCACCACCGTGGCCCGCGGCTTGTCGGCGGGAACGAAGCCGGCAAAGAGCGCGGTGAAGACGCTTTGGCTGTAGCGTCCGTTTACCACCACCTGGGCGGTGCCGGTTTTGCCGGCCAGGGTGTAGCCCCTGAGCCGGGCGGTCTCGACCAGGCCCTGGGCCAGGGCAAGGCGGATTTGCTGGGCCACCTCGGGCCGGAAGACGCGGGAGCTCTGGCCGCTGCTGCCCTCGAATAGCAGGGGCGGGCGGTAGACGCCGTCGGCAGCCAGGGTGTTGTAGGCGGCGGTCAGGTGCAGGGGGGTGATCAGGAACCCCTGGCCAAAGGTGGCGTTGGCGTACTCGGCAGGCCCCCAGCGGTTTAGTGGACGGACCACCGGCGCGGTTACCTGGGCGCTTCCCCGGGGATAGCCAGCGGCTGGGGGCAGGGGGCGCGGGTCCATCAGGTGCATGCGCTCGAAGTACTGGTAGAGGGTGGCGCGGGGCAGGCGCTCGGCCAGGGTGCTGATGCCCACGTTGGAGGAGTACCTGAGCACCTCGGCCAGGGTGAGGGTCTCGGGATGGGGGACTGCATCCCCAATGGTCCACCCGCCCACCCGCCGCTGCATCGGGGCGTGGACCCGGGTGTCGAGCCGGGCTACCCCCTCCTCCAGCAGCACCGCAGCGGTGAGGGACTTGATGGTGGAGCCGGGTTCTATGGCCTGGGTGAAGGCGTGGTTGCGCCAGGCAATGTCCTCCTCCGCGGGTCGGCGGGGGGCGGTGGGGTCGAAGGGAGGGCCGTTGGCCACTGCCAAAAGACGGCCGGTGGCCGTCTCCATCACCAGGGCCGCCCCCCAGTCGGCACGGGCAGCTTGAAGCCCCTTCCAAAGGGCCCGCTCGCTCAGGGCCTGCACCTGGGGCAGCAGGGTCAGGCGCAGGTTCTGGCCCTGGGCCAGAATGGGTTCTAGGTCGAACTCGAGCCCCGCCAGCCCCCGCCCGCTCCCCCGCTCCCCGAAGCCCACGAGCTGGCTGGCCGAGAGGCCTAGGGGGTAGAGCCGGACCTCGCTCGGGGTGCTCAGGGCCAGAGGGGTGCCGTCGGCGGCCTCGAGCCGGCCCCGCAAAGGGGGGGACTCGGCAGCCGGTGGGCGCAGCCGCAGGCTGGGGGCGTTGTGCCAGAGCAGGTAAAAGCCGTAGCCCAGGCCCCCAGCAAAGAGCAGCAGGGCCAGCAGCACGGCCCATCCCCGGCTCAGGGTGGCGGTGGTGGAGGGGGTCATGGGGCGCTCCTTTCCGGAGGGGCCCAGCGGCCCAGGCTCATGGGCAGATAGCCCCGGGCCTCGGCCCACTCCAGGAGGGCCAGGGGAGCGGTGAGGCGGTAGTGTTCCTGGGTAAGCCGCAGCTCTTTTTGCTCCAGCTCGGCTTCCTGGCTGAGCAAGGCCTGCAGATGAGCAGCCTGCCGCTGGTTGTAGTGTCCCAGGGCCGTGAGGCCGACCAGCAGGACGATGTAGACCGTGGCCCAACGGAAGGCGCTTTTCATGGCCCACCTCCGCGCTCGGCCGCCCGCAGCTTGGCGCTGCGGGCCCGGGGGTTCCGGCGCGCTTCGTCTTCGGAGGGAGCAACGGGCTTCTTGGTCAGGGTTACAAGCGCCGTTGATGCGCGCAGGAAGTGCTTGACCAGCCGGTCTTCCAGCGAGTGGAAGCTGATTACCACCAGCCGCCCGCCCGGCCTCAGCACCTGCTCGGCGCCCCTGAGCAGCTCCTCCAGGGCGCCCAGCTCGTCGTTTACGTAGATGCGCAGGGCCTGGAAGCTCCGCCGGGCGGGGTGGCCCGCGGCGCGGTAGCCGGTGGCCCGGCGGATGACCTCGGCCAGCTGGGTGGTGGTCTTGATGGGGCGGTTTTGCACGATGTAGCGCGCAATGCGCCGGGCCTGGGGCTCCTCCCCGTAGCGGTAGAGAATCTGGGCGATGTCCTCCTCGCTGTAGGTGTTCACCACCTCCTCGGCGCTGGGGCCCTCCGGGCCCATGCGCATGTCGAGGGGGCCCTCGAGCTGGTAGCTGAAGCCCCGCGAGGGGTCGTCCAGGTGGAAGCTCGAAACCCCCAGGTCGGCCAGGATTCCGTCCACCTGCGCCAGGCCTAGCCGCTCTAGGGCACCGACCAGGCCGCGGAAGTTGGCCTCGACCAGGGTGAGCCGGGGCAGGTTCAGGGCCCGCGCCCGGGCAATGGCCTGGGGGTCCCGGTCGAAGGCCACCACCTGCCCCCCCCGCTCCAGGATGCCCCGGGTGTGACCTGCCCCGCCCAGGGTGGCGTCCACGTACACCCCACCCGGCCGAACGTCGAGCCAGTAAAGCGCTTCTTGGTAGAGCACCGGGGTGTGGGCCATGGTCGCAGGCATACCTCATCCAATCAGGCCGCGCAGGGCCTCGGGGGTGGTGGGGTTTTCCAGGAATTTGTTGATGCTCTCCCACCAGCGCGGCTCGCTCCACAGCTCCAGCCGGGTGGGGGCCCCCACCACCACCGCCTCGCCCGACTCCTCGAGGCCTGCAAACTTGCGCAGGGTGGGGGGGATGGTGATGCGGGAGGCGCTGTCCATCTGGGTTTTGTGGGCCCCCGAGTAGAGGAAGCGCACCAGCAGCTGGGCCGGTCGGTCGATGAGAGGGACGTTCTGGAGCTGGCGCTCGATGTTGCTCCAGGTGTGGAGGGGGTAGAGGTACAAGCAGCCCTCGAGGCCCCGGGTGATCACCACGCCATCCTCGATGAAGGCGCGAAAGGGTGGCGGAATAACCACCCTTCCCTTTTCGTCGAGGCTATACTGGTACTCACCGAAGGGCATCGCGAAAGCTCCTGGGTAAAACTGAACCGCTTTCGAAACCCTTTCCCACCCAAGGGGCCGCTCTGGAGTGTAATCTACCACGAATTTCCCACTTTTTACCACCGGTTCCCACCCTGCTCCCACTTTTTCCCACCTTCGGTGGAAAAAGTGGGCCGATTTCCCACTTCAGGGGGTAGGCCGGGAAATTCCCTTCCCCATGGGCGAATTTTGGAATTGCTGGGCTGGGTCTTTCTATGCTGTGAGCAGAAGTTCTTTGTTTTTTACGTACATGAAGATGCCCTTAATGAAATTAGGGCCCGCCTGGGGGCGGGCCCTGAGGGTGGGAAGGGGTGTAAGCCGGGTTCTGTTTTCCACGGTCATCTCTCTGGGATGGCTGTCACCAGCCACCTCAAGCGTCCCTGCCAGCGGTGCCTTCGGGTCGGGCCAACCCTCCCTGCTGGGCTTACGGGACTTGCACCGGATGGGGTTTGCCTAGCTCCCCCTGTTACCAGAGGGACTGGTGCGCTCTTACCGCACCGTTTCACCCTTACCGGACCCATCGCGTAGCGGTGAGCCCGGCGGTCTGCTTTCTGTTGCACTTTCCGTCGGGTTACCCCGCCCAGCCGTTAGCTGGCATCCTGCCCTGTGGTGCCCGGACTTTCCTCAGGCGCAACCGCCCGCGACCGTGCCCCCTTCCCACAGGTTTTATTTTACCTCAAGCGCCCCTGGTCATGCGCTCCACCACCTGCCGCACCCGCTCACCAGGGGCCGAGGGCCCCAGGGCCCTGGTCACCAGTCCGATGGCTGCCATGGGGGACTTGAGCTGGCTGAAGTCGACGTGGGCTCGGATCCAGGCCTCGATTTCCTCCTCGCTCATCTCGCGGGGCAGGTAGCGGTCCAGAAAGGCCATCTCGAAGGCGTTCTGGTTCTCCTCGGCGGTGGCCCGCAGGGCCTTCAGGATTTTGACCGCCTCGGCATCCGGCAAGGGGCGGCCGTCCCCCTTGCGGTCCAGCTCGGCCTTGACCACCCGGGCGTAGTCGCGGCTCTGGACATCGCCGCGTTTCATGGCCTCTACGATCTCCTTTTTGATGGCTTCGTAGATTGAGGTGCTCATTCTTCCAGTCTAGCGCGTATGATGGGCCGGGTATGCGCGCGCTGCTGTCTGTGTCCGACAAGACCGGCCTGGTGGAGTTTGCCCGGGGGCTTTTTGAGCTGGGGTTTGAGCTGGTCTCCACCGGTGGCACCCAGCAGGCCCTCGAGGCCGCCGGGTTGCCGGTGCTTCCTGTTTCGGCCTTCACGGGCTTTCCTGAGATATTGGGAGGGCGGGTCAAGACCCTTCACCCCCGGGTGCACGCCGGGCTGCTAGCGGCCAAGACCCCCGCGCACGAGGCGGAGCTCGAGGCCCACGGTCTGCCCCGCATAGACCTGCTCTGCGTCAACCTATACCCCTTCCAGAAGACCCTGGCCCGGGGGTCTTCGTTCGAGGAGTGCCTCGAGCAGATTGACATCGGGGGGCCAGCCATGCTGCGCGCCGCTGCCAAGAACCACGAAGCGGTGCTCCCGGTCTGTGACCCGGCTGACTACGGCGCGGTTCTGGCGGCCCTCCGCACCGGCATCAGCAGCGAGTTTCGCAGACGCCTGGCCCAAAAGGTCTTCGCCCACACTGCGGCCTACGACGCCGCGATTGCCGAGTTTTTGGCTTCGGAGAAGTTTCCCCCGACCCGGGTTCTGGCGCTGGAGCGGTTGCCAGGGGTGGAGCTGCGCTACGGGGAGAACCCCCACCAGGAGGCAGCGCTGTACGCCCTTTCGGGCCAGAGGGGGGCGGTGCTTCACGGACAGCTCCTTGCGGGCAAGCCCATGGGCTTCAACAACTATGCCGATGCCGAGGCGGCCTGGGGTCTGGTGCGGGAGTTCGAGCGGCCAGCCTGTGTGGCCGTCAAGCACGCCAACCCTTGCGGGGTGGCTTTGGCCGACGACCCCAAGACCGCTTGGGAGCGGGCCCGGGACGCCGATGCCTTATCGGTGTATGGGGGGGTGGTGGCCTTCAACCGCCCGGTGGACCTGGCGACGGCCCAGGCCACCCGGGGGACTTTTCTTGAGGTGCTGGTGGCCCCTGGGGTGAGCCCCGAGGCGCTGGACTGGTTCCGGGCCAAAAAACCCGACCTCAGGGTGCTGGTGGCGGTCCAGGAACAGACGGACACCCTGGAGTACCGCTTCCTGAGAGGGGGGTTTTTGCTTCAGGACCAGGATACCCGGCGGTGGGAGGAGCTCGAGCTGACCTACGTGACCGAGCGGGTTCCCACCCCAGCCGAGCTGCTCGACCTTAAGTTTGCCTGGTACGTGGCCAAGCATGCCCGCTCCAACAGCATCGTGCTGGCCCGGGGAGGGGTTACGGTGGGCATCGGCACCGGGGCGGTAAGCCGCATCTGGGCTGCGGAGCGGGCCATTCAGAACGCAGGGGAAAGAGCGCGGGGGGCGGTTTTGGCTTCCGAGGCCTTCTTTCCCTTCGACGATGTGGTCCATGCAGCGGCGGCCGCGGGGGTGAGCGCCATCGTGCAGCCCGGGGGGGCCAAGCGCGATACCGAGGTGATTGCGGCCTGCAACCGGCACGGCATCGCCATGGTCTTTACCGGGTCGCGCCACTTCAAGCACTGAAACGGGCTCAGGGCTTGGCGCTGCTTCCGGCGAGGGCGGCCTGGCTTTTGAAGACCAGCCCCACCCCCAAAAGCACCAGCAGAGCTCCCAGAAAGGTCCAGATGCCAATCTGCTCGCCGAGGAAGAGCCAGCCCAGGAAGAGCGCCAGCACCGGGTTCACGTAGGCGTAGGTGGTGACCAGGCTCAGCGGCAGGAGCCGCACAGCCAGGATGTAAGAGGTGTAGGCGATAAGCGAACCGAAGACCACAAGATAGAGGTTGGCGGCCCAGGCCAGGGCGTTGGGGGTGTCCCAGGGCTCGCCGAAGAAGAGGGAGAGGGCGAGGAAGCCCAGCCCTCCGAAAAGCTGCTGGTAGCCCGAGACCACCTCTGGGGGCAGGTGAGGGCTTCTGCGCTGGGTGTAGAGGGTGCCGCTGGCCCACAGCATGGGGGAGACGAGCAGCAGCCCGAAGGCCAGCAGGTGGTCGGGGGAGGTTGCGCGCAGCTCAGGTAGGTTCAGGACGAGAATACCCGCCAGGCCTGCAAAAAGCCCCAGGAGCAGAAGCCTGGGGGGCGAGCGCCGCTCCAGCAAGCCCTCCAGAGCAGCAGCCCAGATGGGGGTGGTGGCGATCATCAGGGCCACGTAGCCGGAGGGCACGTGCTGGCTGGCCACCAGAATGAGGCCGTTGCCGCCTACCCAAAGCAGGGTCCCTGAGAGGACCAGCCCCCCTACCTCGGCGGGGCTCAGCTGTGTGCGGAGACCCTGCCAGCGGGCGTAGAGGAGGAGGAGCAGGGCTGCGGGTATAAAGCGGGTGGCCCCCATCCAGAAAGGGGCAAAGCCGTTGCTCACCCCCACCTTGAAGGCGAGGTAGGTGCTGCTCCAGACCAAGTAGACCACCAGCAGGTGGAGTAGGCCGGTGCGGGAGAGGGAAGGGCTCAAAACAGGCTTCCTTGGCTCACGGTTTTAATCTCTACCCGCTGCTTGGGCCCCAGCTCATCGAGGGTTTTCTTCACAAGCTGGATGTCCAGCCAGGTGAGGTGCTTGGGGCTGCCGGGTGCGCGCGAGGGGTTGCGCAGGAGGTAGGCGGGGTGGAACATGGGGAAGACCCGGATGCCCTGCCACTCGAAAAATTTGCCCCGGGCCTTGGTGATGGAGAGCTTCTCCCCGGCGAAGAACTCCAGGGCGGTGGCCCCTAGGGGGATGATGATCTGGGGTTGGACGAGCTGAATCTGCCGGATGAGCCAAAGCGAGGTGCAGGTTTTGGCCTCGAGGGGCTCTGGCACCCGGTTCTGCGGCGGCCGGCACTTGACGATGTTGGCGATGTAGACGCTCTGGCGGGGTATGCCGGCAGCCTCCAGGATTTTGTCCAGTAGCTGTCCGCTACGGCCCACGAAGGGCCGGCCTTGCAGGTCCTCCTCCTCGCCCGGTCCCTCGCCCACAATCATCAACCGGGCATCGGGGTTGCCCTCCCCGAAGACCACGTGGGTCCGGCTTTTGGATAGACCACAGGCGGTGCAGGCCTGGGCCTGCGCTGCGAGCAGCTCGAGGGTCATGGTTGGGTCCGGCCCCTACTCCTCAATGGGCTTGCGGGCTTTGCGGGCCTCGCGGCGGACTTTGGGGTCGAGACCAATCATCAGGAAGAAGTTTTCCAGGGCGTTCTCCTGCCCCTTGATGACCGGATGGGCATCCTCGGCGGTGCCGGTGACGAAGGGGAGCTGCTGGTACATCTCCAGGGCCCGGCTTACCACCGCTTCGGGCCCCTCGTTCTCGGCCACCTCGGCCAGCTTGGCGTAAACCTCGCGCCGGGCCTCAGCGTGCAGGCGAAAAACCTCTGGATTGGGCGTCTCCGGGGCCCGAAGAACATCCTGCTTGGCGATGCGCCGATAGTGCTTGAGGCCGCGCACGATTTCTTCGGTGGAGAGCGTCACCTTGTACTCCATCCTGGCTCCTTTCAACGCAACACCCCTCCCGGGAGAAACCTTTTTTACCCTGCGATTATAGGCTTGCCGAAAAGAGGGTGTCAACGAAGAACAGGGCTTGACGAGCCAGGGTCGGACCCCTATACTTTAGGCTGCCTTCGGGGCTGTGGCGCAGTTGGGAGCGCGTCTGAATGGCATTCAGAAGGTCAGGGGTTCGAGTCCCCTCAGCTCCACCAAAAAGACCGGGGCCGTAAGGCCCCGGTTCCTTTATTGCCCCTGCACCCGGTGGGCCAGCAGGCGCAGCCCCATCAGCACCACGAACAGGGTGCCCCCCTCGTGGGCCACCACCCCCAGAGGTAGCGGCACCCAGCCGGCCAGGGCAAAAGCCCCTACCACCCCGATTATGCTCAGGGCGAAGGCCAGGTTGAAGTAGACCGTGCGGGCGGTGGCCCGGGCCAGGCGCCAGGCCCCCACCAGGCGCGAAAGGTCGTTTCGCACCAGCACCAAGTCGGCGCTCTCGAGCGAAACATCCGCACCGCTGGCCATTGAGACCCCCACATGGGCCGCGTTCAGCGCCGGGGCGTCGTTGAGCCCGTCGCCCACCATCACCACGGTTCCCTCTTCCACCAGTTGCCTGATGCGCGCCAGCTTTTGCTCGGGCAGGAGTTCGGCCTCCACCTCCTCGATGCCGAGCCGGGCGGCCAGGTGCCGGGCTGCAGCGAGGCGGTCGCCCGTCAGCATGATGACCCGAGCGCCCCCCGCCTTGAGCTGCGCGATGGACTGGGCCGCCTCGGGCCGGGGGGCATCGGCGACGCCCAGGAGGGCCACCACCCGCCCCTCTACCCCCAGCACGGCGGTGGTCTGCCCCTCCTGTTCCAGCGCTTCCATCTTCTGCTGGACCCCCGGGGATAGCTCGAGCCCCAGCTCTTGCACCAGCCGGCGGTTGCCCATCCAGACCTGCCGACCGTCGCTCAGCAGCCCCACCACCCCGCGTCCTCGCAGGGCCCGCACCTCGCGCATCTCGGGCAGGGGGCCCGAGCAGGCCTCCACGATGGCGCGGGCAATCGGGTGCTCGCTGTAGCGCTCGAGGCCTGCGGCCAGGGCCAGCGCCTCCTCTTCGCTGCCCTTCAGCACCTGGAGGCTGGCCAGGCGCATCCGCCCCTCGGTGAGGGTGCCGGTCTTGTCGAAGACAAAGATGCGGGCCCGGGCCAGCGCTTCCAGGGCAGCCCCGCTCTTGAAGAGCGCTCCGGCCCGTGCGCCTGCGGCCATGGCCGAGAGCACTGCGGCCGGGGTGGCGATGACCACCGCGCAGGGGCTGGCCACCACCAGGAAGGTCATGGCCCGGTACCAGGCCTCCGCGCTCTCCAGACCCAGGCCCAGCTGGGTTACCAGGAAGATGACCGGGGCCGAGAGCAGGACGGCCAGGGTGTAGGGCCCCTCAAAGCGTTCGGCAAAGCGCTCGGTGCGGCTTTTGCTGGCCCGGGCGCTCTCCACCAGCCGAATAAGCTGGGCCAGGGTGCTCTCGCCGGCGGGGCGCTCGACCCGCACCCGCACCACCCCGTGCCCGTTCAGGGTGCCGCTTTTGACCGCGTCCCCCGGTGCCTTGTCCACCGGCAGGCTCTCGCCGGTGAGGGCGCTTTCGTCCACCTCGGTAAACCCCTCCAGCACCGTGCCGTCAGCGGCAAAACGCTCGCCCGGGCGCACCAGCAGCACATCCCCCGGTCTTAGGGCCTCGAGGGGCCGCCACACCTCCTGCCCGTCCGGCAAGAGCACGGTGGCCCCCTCCGGGTGCAGGCGCATCAGGGCCTCGATGGCCTGCCGGGTGCGCTGCAGGGCCCAGCTTTGCAGGGTGTTGGAGAGGCTGAAGAGGAAGAGCAGGATGGCCCCGTCCCCCGCCCGTCCCACCGAGGCCGCCCCCAGGGCTGCCACCACCATCAGCAGGTCCACGTCCAGCTTACGCGCCTGAAACAGGCTTCGAGCGGCCTTGAGGGCCGATGGCACCCCTCCGGCGAGGTAGGCCAGGAGCCACACCCCGGGGAGGATGAAGCCGCCCACCGTCCCGACGAGGGTGAGGCCGGTGAGCAGGAAGCCGCGGGCCACCTCGTTGTGCTGGAAGAGGGCCGGCCAGCCGGGGAGGTGAGGGCTGCCCGTCCATTTCCTAAATTTGGAAATAATAATCACTACCAAATGAGTATACCCCTTATCCGGCGCCTGTCGAGGCCCCTCAGATGGGTCGGCGGATGACCGAAAGGGCCCTGAGCAGCTCGCCCTCGCCGAAGGGTTTGGGAACATGCCCCACCCGGGCCCTTCGAACCCAAAGACCGCGGGGGGCCTCCTCAGCGATGAGCCAGATAGGGGGGAAGCGGCCCCCCGGTGTGCTTCTTATCTGCTGCACCTTGTGGGCCAGGTGCTCCCCTTCCAAGAGGATTCCGCTGACCCGGTGCTGCGCTAGCATGCGCAGGGCGCTTTCTAAGTCGTAGGGCAGCAGCACCCGGTAGCGGTGGCGTTCGAGGGCCACCAGCAGAAGCCGCCGGATGAGGTCGGAGTCGGCCAGCACCAGAAGAAGGGGGTCCTGCGGGCACACCTCGGCCCTGGCCAGAATCCCCCGGCTCTCGAGCTCGAAGAGCAGGTGGTAGACCTGTTCCTCGGGTAGGTCGCAGGCCAGGGCCACCGAGCGGGCCCGCCTAACCCCGTCCACCGCCTCGAGCACCGCCCAGGCCTCGGGCGAAAGGGGATGGCGGGTGGGATCCCCCACCAGCCGTAGCACCGCCTCCGGGTCTACCTGCCCCCGCCGCCACTCATCGAGCCGGCGCAGGGCCTCCATCAGAAGGGTGCGGGTGTCGCTGAGGCCTGGCAGGAGGACCTGGGAGGCCTCGAGGGGAAGCGGCGTGGCCAGAAGCTCCCCTTCGCTCTGGGCCAGCAGGGTGGCCAGGCCTTCCAGAAGCTGGGCGTGCAGCGCCTGGTTGAGCTCCTCCTCGCTAAGCAGGCCCTGCCGCAGGGCCAGCGCCCCTAGGGGGGTACCGGGGTTTTCCCGGGCCTGCTGCCCCACCAACCCCTGGACTTCTTCCAGTGTCAGGTAGTCGAAGCGCACCAGGTACTCTCCCAGGTGAGGTCCGGGCTGGGTCTGCACGTAGACGATCTGGCCCTCGCGCATATAGATGCGCCCCTTTAGGTGGGGGCAGTCCAGGCTTACCACCGCGCTTTTGCGCGCCCCTTCCAGGGCCCTGAGCAGATCCCCCAGCTCGACCTCGCCCAGCCTGGCCCGGATCATCCGCTGGCCTCCCTTGCCGCCCAAACGTCTACTCCAGCAGGCGGCTTTGCTCGGGGAGGGGGTATCCCAGGTGGAGGTAGGCCCGCTCGGTGGCCTGGCGGCCTCGAGGGGTGCGCTTAAGCAGGCCAAGTTGAATAAGGAAGGGCTCGTGCACCTCCTCCAGGGTCTCGGGGTCCTCGGCCAGGGCCGTGGCCAGGGTCTCGAGGCCCACCGGCCCCCCGGCGAAGCGGGTGATGAGGGTGGTGAGGATCTGCCGGTCGCGGGCCTCCAGGCCCAAAGCATCGAGCCCTAAAGCGTCCAGGGCCTGGCGGGTCCGCTCCAGCCCGACCACCCGCTCCCCGGCCACCTCGGCGAAGTCGCGCACCCGCCGGAATAGCCGCTTGGCGATGCGCATGGTCCCCCGGCTGCGCCGGCCTATCTCCAAGGCCGCCTCGGGCTCGATCTCCAGCCCCAGAAGGGCCGCGTCGCGCGTAACCCCCAGGGCCAGCTCCTCCTCGCTGTAGAACTCCAGGTGTTCGATGATGCCGAAGCGGCTGCGCAGGGGCCCCGAGATGAGGCCGGGGCGGGTGGTGGCCCCAATCAGGGTGAAGCGGGGCAGGTCCAGGCGGAGGGTACGGGCCGCAGGGCCCGAGCCGATGACGATGTCGATTTTGAAGTCCTCCAGCGCCGGGTACAGGTGCTCCTCGGCGGCTTTGGAGAGGCGGTGAATCTCGTCGATGAACAGGATATCGCCCTCCTCCAGGCTGTTGGTGAGGATGGCGGCCAGGTCGCCGGGCTTCTCGATGGCCGGGCCGCTGGTCACACGGATGTTTACCCCCAGCTCGTAGGCCACCACATGGGCCAGGGTGGTCTTGCCCAGCCCCGGCGGCCCGAAGAGCAGGAGGTGGTCGAGGGCTTCCTTCCGGTTCCGGGCTGCCTCCAGGTAAACCCGGAGCTTCTCCTTGAGCCGGGTCTGGCCCACGTACTCATCCAGGCTGCGGGGCCGCAGGGTGAGGTCGGTCTCCACACCCCCATCATAGGGGTTCTCTCAGGGGCAAAGCGTCCAGACCGTGTCGCGGTTCAGGTGCAGGGTGCGCGCGAAGCGCAGGTGCCCGGGCTGGCCGGGCTGGGTACCTTCGGCGCGAAGCTCGTAGCGGCCCTCCCGCAGGCTGGGGAAGACCCGGGTGCCCCGCACGATGCCGGCAAACTCCCCGTTGATGTAGAAGAAGACCGCCTGGTTGGGCCCGGTGCACTGGTTTTGCACCAATAGGTCGAAGCGGCGGGGTTCGCCCAGGGCTGGGGCGCAGGCCGAGAGCAGAAGAGGGAGGAGCCAAAGCAGCCTCATCCAAAGAGGGTGATACCTCAAGCCGGGGCAAAATGCATGAGTTCTTACCCAAGGTGCGTAGACTGGGCTCATGCTCTTCGCGCGCCAAGACCTTCTGGCCCAGGAAGACGGCCATCTGGCCCCCTACGCGGTTCGCTCGAGCCAGACCCGGGGGCGGGCCTACCCCGAGCCCGAGTCCCGCTACCGCACCCCCTTCCAGAAGGACCGCGACCGGGTCAACCACACCACCGCCTTCCGCCGGCTGCAGTACAAGACCCAGGTGTTCGTGAACTTCGAGGGCGACTACTACCGTACCCGGCTTACCCATACCCTGGAGGTGGCCCAGGTGGCCCGCTCCATCGCCCGCGCCTTGGGGCTCAACCCCGACCTCACCGAGACCATTGCCCTGGCCCACGACCTGGGCCACCCCCCCTTTGGCCACGCGGGCGAGGCGGTGCTGAACGAGCTGATGCGTGAGCACGGGGGTTTTGACCACAACAAGCAGTCCTTGCGCATCGTGACCCACCTGGAAAAGCGCTACCCCGGCTTCCGCGGACTCAACCTGTGCTGGGAGAGCCGTGAGGGCATCATCAAGCACGAGACCCGCTATACGCTGCCCGAGGCCGAGGGGTACGAGCCCCACCTGCGCCCGAGCCTCGAGGCCCAGATTGTTAACCTGGCCGACGAGATCGCCTACTACGCCCACGACCTGGACGATGGCCTGCGCTCGGGGCTGCTGCGCCCCCCTCAGCTTGGTGAGGTGGAGCTTTTGCGCGATCTTTTGGGCGAGCTGGGCCTGCGGCCCGAGGGGCTGGAGGAGCTGGGCCGGCGGGTCTTCATCCGGGAGCTTTTGGGCCTGCTCATCACCGACACCATCCATGCCACCCACCAAATTCTGCAGGCCCACCGGATCGAAAGCCCGGAGGCCGTCCGCCACCACCCGGGCCCCCTGGCCGGCTACTCCCCCGGCCTCACCCAGCAGCTAGAGCACCTCCGGGCTTTTTTGTACGAGAACTTCTACCAGCACCCCTACGTGGTGCGGCAGGTAGGCAAGTCCCGCTTTGTGTTGGAGCGGCTTTTCGCTGCTTACACCCAGGAGCCCAGGGTTCTCCCACGAGAGGTGCAAAAAGCCGCACAGGAAGAGGGTATCCACCGCGCGGCCTGCGACTACATCGCCGGCATGACCGACCGCTTCGCCCTGGACGAGTATGCCCGCTTGTTCGAACCGGGCTTTTACCGCTGAGCCTGCATCAGGTCTTCTTCGGTGACCAGCCGGCCCTGGCCCCCTACTGCGGTGGCGGCCAGCGAGCCGGCCAGGTTGCCAAGCCGCGCCGCGGTAAAGGGGTCCTTGCCCTGGAGGATGGCGTGGGCGAAGGCGGCGGTGAAGGCATCGCCCGAGCCGGTGGTGTCCACCACCTCCTCCAGCGGGTAAGGCTCGATGAGTTCCTGGCGGCTGGGGGTGACCACGATCGAGCCCAAAGCCCCCACCTTGACCACCACCGTCTCGAGGTCAAAGGCCTTCAACCGTTGTACCCCCTCGCTAATGGAGCTGGCGCCGGTGAGGGTGAGGAGCTCCACCTGGTTCATGAGGAGGTAGGGCACGCCCCGCAGCAGGTCTAGCAGGGCCCGGCCGGCCGCCCGCACCGCTCCGGTGCCCAAGTCGGCGAAGATGGGCAGTTCGCGCTTGCGAGCCGCGTCCAGGACGTTGATAGCGTACTGCCGCTGGGGGCCGCCCACAAAGGCGTAGGCCGAAAGCACCACCGCATCGATGGGGTCGAGCATCCGGCTTTTGAACTCGGCAGCGTCCAGGTAACGGCTGGCCCCGCCCGCCGAGACCATGGAGCGCTCGCCCCCCGGCAAAAGCAGGATCAGCACCGAGGAGGTGGTCTGCTCGGGGTCCGTTTGCAGGTATTTGAGGTCCACCCCCACCTTTTCCAGTTGCGAGAGGGCCACGCTGCGGAAGGGGTCGTTGCCCACCCGGCTGGCCAGGTAGACCTTGTTGCCCAGGCTGGCCAGATGGGCTGCCAGGGTCCCTCCAGCCCCCCCCGGCTTCATTAGGGCCCGCTGGGCAGGCACCTCTTCGCCGGTCTCGGGGATTCGCTCGAGGAAATAAATTAGATCAACCGACACGTCCCCTACAACGAAAAAGCGCATCTTGGCCTCCAAGCCCTTTCACGCAGGATTGTTTCTAAGTTTATCGGCATGTTGGTGGTTTACGCCAGGCTACCCCAGCAGCATGAGAAATCGCTACCAAAGCAGTCTAGCTGATTTTAGCCAGGAGTGCCTCGAAGTGGGCCAGCTCTAAGGCCTCACCCCGCACCCCGGCCGCCAGGCCCAGTTCCTCCAGGGCCTGGCCCACCCGCTTAGGGTCATAGCCCGCGGCCTTCAGGGCATTGGCCAGGGTCTTGCGCCTATGGGCAAAAGCCGCCTCCACCAGGCGGAACAAAGGGGGGCAGTCGGGTTTGGTGTTGGGCCAGAGGCACACCGCCGAGCTGGTTACCTTAGGGGGAGGGAAGAAAGCGCCGGGGGGCAGGTCGAAGAGCCGCTCAGCCCGGGCATGGTAGCGCACCCGCAGGGAAAGAAGGCCGTACTCGGGGGTGCCGGGCAGGGCGGTCATGCGCAGGGCCACCTCCTTTTGCACCAGCACCACCATCTGGCGGAAGCGGCCCACCCGTAGGATTTCAGTTATTAAGGGAGTGGCGATGTTGTAGGGCAGGTTGGCGGCGAAGAGGCTTTGGGGCGGGACCTCTGTCCAGTCAAAGCGCAGGGCGTCGCCCCAGATGACCTCCACCGGCAGCCCCCCCAGGGTCTCGGCGTGCAGGGGGGCCAGCCGTCGGTCCATTTCCACCGCCACCACCCGGGCCCCAGCCTCGACCAGCGCCCGGGTCAGGGTGCCGAGGCCGGGGCCCACCTCCCAGACGGTCTCACCCGGGCGCAGCTCCAGGGCTGCCACCAGGCGATTTAAGTAGGCAGGCTCGACCAGAAAGTTCTGCCCCAGGCGCTTTTCGGCCCAAAGGCCGTAGCGCTGCAGGAGTTCGCGCACCACCTTGGCCGAGGCCAGGTTCACAGGGTAGCGCCCACCGGGGGAATCTGGACGATTTCCCAGTCCAGCCGGTCCTCGTCCAGGATGAGCTCGAGGTACTGCTCCTGGTCCAGGGCATCGATCAGGGCCAGGCGGTCCTTGACCAGGATGCCGTTCTTCATCACTGTGTGCCCATACACCCCAAAGCGGTGCCCCATCCGCTCCACGTAATCGGCGTTGTAGAGCCACCACTCCTTGGCCTCGCGGCTGCTGTAGAACATCTCGTCGTAGGTCTGGAGCCAGGGTACCGGGCCCACGTGGGCAAAGTTGACGCCGTAGAGGTTGATCTCCTTGGGGAAAGTTCGGAACCAGGCGCGGAGCTCCTCGGGCAGCTCGATGCCCCCCAGCTCGGGGTGGAACTCCTTGTGCTCGAGCTGGGCGTTGCCCAGGACCATCTCCCCAGTGAGGACCGCATGGTCGTGGTTGCCCATGAGGATGGTGATGTGCTCCGGGGCCGCCTCCTGGAAACGCTTGATGCGCCGAAGCTCGCGTATCTGGGCCTTGGCCGCTATGCGCAGGTGTTCGGGGTTGTCGGGGTCGTAGTCCTCCAGCCCGGTGAGCCGGCGGTAGTCGGCCAGCAGCTTGGGGTGCACCAGATCGCCCATCAAGACCACCCGGTAGACCCCGCGCCGCAAAGGGTCGGAGGGCAGCCAGTCCTCTCCTACCGCGTACGAGTTTTTTAGCGCCCGCCAGAGCTTGGGGAACTCGGCGTGCAGGTCTCCGATTGCGATTACCTTGATCACACCATACCCTTCACGAGACGTGCCCCTTGAGCAAGGCCCTGAGCTCGCCATAGAGTTTACGGGTTTCCTCGGGGTGCCGGCCATAGCCGCCGTACTTGAGCACAATTTGCGCGGCCTGTTTGCCCAGCCCGGCGGCCTTCAGGCGCTCCATCAGCCGGTCTATGAGCACCTGGGCCTCGGGCTTGGCCGCCGCTTCCTCCTCGCCCCTGCCCAGGCTGGGCTGGCCCGACTCGGGGTCGAGCTCCACCCAGCGCCGCTCTGCTGGCACCCGCCCTATGCCGAACTTGGCCGCTGCCTGGCGCAGCGCGTCGGCAAAGGCCGCCTGCAGGGTCTCGCCCTCGCCCAAGGCCTCCTTGGAGACCCCCAGGATGGTGAGCCGGCATTTGACCGCGTGGCGTTCTTTGGAGGGCAAGAGCTCGTAGCTGTCCTGCCAGCCCTGGGGGCCCACCACCTCGTCCAGCCGCTCGAGCACGGCCTCCACCGTGGCGCAGCGGGCCACGAGGGCCCGTTTTCTATCCCGCGAAAAGCCCTCTATCCGCCAGCCCAAGGCTTCCTCGGCAAAGGGCTCGCAAAGCATCGCCCAGACCTCGTCCATTGGGAGGTATTTTAGCCAAAGCCCGGGGTGCCGTGGAGCCAATGCAGCCTGGAGCACAAACGCACCTCTTTTGATAGAGGACTATCAATAAGCTATGCGCGGTTGGTTTTTCCTGCTGTTGATGGGCTTCCTTCCCGGGCTGGCGCAGGGCCTGCCGGTGGCCGCCACCACCCCCATTCTGGCCGATCTGGTGCGGGAGGTGGGGGGCGAACGGGTGCGGCTGGCCCAGGTGGTGCCCATGGGGGCGGACCCCCACAGCTTTGAGCCCCGCCCCTCCACGCTGCGGGCCCTGAGCGGCGCGCGGGTGCTTTTTGCCAATGGGCTTGGTTTGGAGACCTTCTTGCCCAAGCTGCAGGCCGGCCTGCCTCCGGGAGCCCGCACGGTGCTTCTGGCCGAGGGGGCTCCGGACCTCATCTGTTTTAGCGAGGCGGAGCTGAGGGCCGAGCGGGCCCGGGGGCTCGAGGTTCACCGGCACGGTCCCTGCGACCCCCACCTGTGGCTCGAGCCCACCTACGCCCGCCTTTATGTGGAGCGCATCGAGGCCACCCTGGCCGGGCTCGACCCGAGGGGCAGGGCCTACTACGCCCAGCGCAGGGCGGATTTTCTGCGCCGGCTCGCAGCCGTAGACCAGGAGGTGAGGGCCTGCCTCGAGGCTGTTCCCCCGGCCCAGCGCCGGCTGGTGGTGCAGCACGATGCCTTCCGCTACGCGGCGCGCTACTACGGCTTTAGCGTGGTGGGGAGCCTGGCCAGCTTTGCCGGGCAGCAGCGGGGGCCCCGGGCCCTGGAGGAGCTGGCCCGGCAGATGCGGCAGCTTGGGGTGCGGGTTATCGCTGCTGAGCCGCAGTTTGCCCCCCGCGAGGCCCGGGCGCTGGCCGAGGCCACGGGGGCCCGGGTGGTGACCCTCTTTTCCGACACCCTGACCCGGGAGGTCCCCACCTACCTGGCCCTGCTCCGGCACAACGGGCGCGCCCTGTGCGAGGCCTTTCGGGGATGAGGGATTGCCCTTGAGAAGATAATGATTTATCAATATCTTTAGGAGGCAGAGCCATGCTGAAACGCACAGTTGGACTCCTGGTTTTGGCCCTAGGCAGCCTAGCCCTGGCCCACGGGGAAAAGCACCCCGGGCGGCTGGTGGTGGCCGACGGAAAAAGCGGCTTTCTACAGGTGATCGACCTGGAAAAAGGGGAAGTTGTGGGTCGGTTTACCGCCCCGGGGCCCGCCCAGGTATACCCCGCGCCGGGGGGGCAGTATGCCTTTGCCCTCCACCGCGAGCAGAATCGGGTGAGCATCGTCTATAGCGGCCTGGGGTTGGAGGACCACGGCGACCACAAGGACCTGGTGCTCCAGACCCCCTACGTCTGGGCCACGGTGACCACCGGCCCCAAGCCCACTCACTTCAAGGCCCACGGCGACTGGGTGGCCATATACAACGACGGCGACGGCACCGTTGCGGTCTTTGATGCCAGGAAGCTGGGGCTTTTGCCTGAGTTTCGCGAGATTGCCACCGGTGCGCCCGACCACGGGGCCCCTTTGGCCCTGCCTCAAGTTGTGCTGGCCGGCAGCCTCAACCGGGGGGTTGTAGAGGTTTATACCCACGGAGGGCGCAAGGTGGCGGAGTTCGCCGGCTGCCCCAGGCTGCACGGCCAGGCGGTGCGGGGCTCCACCATCGCGTTTGGTTGCGCGGATGGGGTGCTGCTGCTGGAGCAGCGGGGCAGCGGCTTCGTCGCCCGTAAGCTCAGCAACCCCGCCGGGGCTGCTGGGGCCCGGGTGGGTACCCTGGTGGCCCATGCCAAGCACCCCTTCTTCATAGGGAACTTTGGCCAGGGACTGGCCCGGATTGACGAGGCCATCCGCCCCATCCCTTTGCCGGCCAACCCGGTGCGATTCGGCTTTGATAAAGACGGGGTGCTGGTGGTGCTCACCGCCGACGGCTACCTGCATACCCTCGAGCCCGCCTCAGGCCGGGTGCAGGCCAGCCTGCAGGTGAGCGGGCCCATCGCCGCCACGGGCGAGGGGGCCTTGCGACCGGGTCTGGCCCTGGGGGACGGTCTGGCCTTTGTGGCCCTGCCTGCGAGCGGGGAGGTGCTGGAGATTGCCCTGGAGCCCTTGCAGGTAAAACGCCGTTTCAGCCTGGGCGGGGCTCCGGCCAGCCTGGCCTGGCTCTGGGTGGAAGGGGAGCGGCACTGAGCGGGCATGGAGCGGGTGGACGTGGCCATCGTGGGGGCCGGCCCGGCGGGGGTTGGGGTGGGTCTGGCCCTCAAGCGGCTGGGCGTTGGCTTCCGCATCCTGGAGCGCCACACCGTGGGGGCCTCCTTCCGGCGCTGGCCGGCCGAGACCCGCTTCATCACCCCCAGCTTCACCGCCAACGCCTTTGGCCTGCCCGACCTAAACGCGGTCTCCCCGGAGACCTCGCCGGCCTTCACCCTGCGCAAGGAGCACCCCAGTGGCCCGGACTACGCCCGCTACCTCCAAGCCCTGGTCCGGCATTACGCCCTGCCGGTGGCCACCCGCACGGCGGTGGAGAAGGTTCAGCCCCTAGAAGAGGGCTTCCGCCTCACCACTTCCCAGGGTCCCCTGGAGGCCTGCTTCCTGGTCTGGGCCACGGGGGAGTTCCAGTTTCCTCGCCAGGCCCTGCCCGGGCTCCACTACGGGCAGGTGCGAAGCTGGGCCCGGCTGCCGGGGGAGCGCTTTGTGGTGGTGGGGGGGTATGAGTCCGGGTTGGATGCGGCCTGCAACCTGGTGGCCCTGGGGAAGCGCGTCCAGGTCTTCGACCCCAAGGCCCCCTGGGCCCGCGCCACCGGCGAGCCCAGCGTGGATGTTTCGCCCTACACCCTGGAGCGGCTGCAGCAGGCGTTGGCGACGGGGCGGCTCGAGCTGGTGCGCGCTGCGGTGCGGAGGGTGGAGGCAAAAGGGGGGAGCTTCATACTCCACCACACCAAGGGGGCGGTGGAAAGCCCCACCCCGCCCATCCTAGCCACAGGGTTTGGCGGGGGCCTTGGGCCAGTAGAGCAGCTTTTTGCCTGGCAGAAGGGCCACCCCATCCTAAGCGAGGCGGCCGACGAGTCCACCCGCACCCCGGGTCTTTTTCTGGCAGGCCCTGGGGTGCGGCACCGGGGGACGGCCTTTTGCTTCATCTACAAGTTCCGGGGCCGCCTCCCGCTGGTGGCCAGCGCCATTGCTGAGCGCCTGGGGGTCGATTCTGGGCCGCTGGAGCCCTACAGGGCGCGCGGGATGTGGGCCGACGACCTGGCCGCTTGCTGTACCTCTCGCTGCGCCTGCTAGGCCCTAGCGCTTGAAGCGGTCCAGCGAGGCCAGATAGCTTTCCAGCAAAGCTCGGAACTGGCTCACAAACAGGTCGCGCTCGTTGCGTATCTGTTCGATCTCGCCGCGCATGCGCTTCATCTGCTCGATAAGCTCCTGCAGCGCGGCCTGGCGCTCGGACTCGGTCTCACGCCGGATAAGCTCGGCCTCCCGCTCGGCCTGGGCCTTGATCTCGCGGGCAATGCGCTCGGCAGCCACCACGGCCCGCTTGAGCTCGGCCTCCCCCTCCCGGGCCTTGGCCAGCTCGGCCTCGAGCGCCCGGATCTGGTTCCGCAGGCGCTCGTTTTCCTCAATCAGGGCGCTTTGGATATCGGCCACGCGGGCTAGATACTCCCGCACCTCGGCCACCACGTAGCCCCTCAGCCCCTGGCGGAACTCCTGGTAGCGGATATCCAGAGGGGTCAGGTCGCCGGCAGCGCGAAACTCGCCCGTCTTGCGGTCTTCCACAGGCCTTAGACTACTACCAAAACCTCACTCGGGCTCAAAGACTGCCCGGCCCACCCGCACCAGCGTGGCCCCTTCCTCCACCGCCACCTCGAAGTCGCCCGACATCCCCATGCTGCGCTCGGGCAGCTGATACCGGTCGGCCAGGTGGGCCAGCCGGGCGAAAAGGGGCCGCGCCGCCTCGGGGTCTTCGCTGTAGGGGGGCACGGTCATCAGGCCTTCCACCGAAAGCCCCTCCAGCGCTCGTATTCGGGCCAGGGCCTCGCCCAGCTCCTCCTCCAGAAAGCCGTGCTTCTGGGGTTCCCGCCCCAGGTTGACCTCGAGCAGCACCCGCTGCACCTTGCCTGCCTCGCGGGCCTTGCGGGCCACGGCCTCGGCCAGGCGCAGGGAGTCAATGGAGTGAATGAGCTCAAAGCGCACCGCGAACTTGGCCTTATTGCGCTGCAAAGGACCGATGAAGTGCCACTCGGCCTGCAGGGCCTCCAGCTTGGGCAGGGCTTCCTGGATGCGCGACTCGCCCAGAGGAAATGGGCCGTAGCGCAGGACCTTCTCCTCAATCTCGGCCACGGGGTGCTCCTTGGTCACCACCACCAGCCGCACCCCCCTGGGGTCCCGCCCTGCGCGCTGGCAGGCCTGCTCGATGCGGGCTAGCACGGCGGGGAGGCTCATAGGGCCGCCAGAATCCCCCTTACAAAGCGGCGGAAGAGGGCCCCGCTTTGGGCCGCGGTGGCCAGAACCTCGGCCTCGGTGGCGTGGTGGTCGCGCTCCGGGACGGCCATGTCGGTGATGGTGGAAAGCCCCAGCACCCTAGCACCCAGGTGGCGCAGGGCGATGACCTCCGGAACGGTGGACATCCCGATGGCGTCGGCCCCCAGGCTGCGCAGCACCTTCAGTTCTGCCCGGGTGGCGAACTGCGGTCCGGGCCACCAGGCGTACACCCCCTCGCGCAGAAGGAAGTCTTGGGCCCGGGCCACCTTGTGGGCCAGCGCGCGCAGAGTGGGGTCGTAGGCATCGAAGGTCACCGGGAAGCGGGGGCCCAGCCGCTCGTCGTTGGGACCGGTGAGGGGAGAGAGGGCCGCGTAGTTGATGTAATCGCTGTGCAGCATCAGTTCCCCAGCGTTCCAGGCGGGGTTGAGCCCCCCGGCGGCCGAGGTCACGATGAAGGTGCGCGCCCCTAGAAAGAAACCCACCCGCAAGGGGAAGACCACCTGGGCAGGGGTGTAGCCCTCGTAGACGTGCACCCGGCCCTTGTAGGCCAGCACGTTTTTGCCTTCCAGCCTTCCTAGGATGAGCTTTCCTTCGTGGCTGGGGGCGGTGGAACGGGGAAAGTGCGGCAGCTCGGCGTAGGGGAAGCTGGCTACCGTTTCTATCTCGTCGGCCAGGGGGCCCAGGCCCGAGCCCAGCACCAGGCCCACCTCGGGCGTGAAGTCGGTCTGGCTTTGGATGTGCTTTACCGCGGCTTGGATCTCCTCGTAGCTCGGCATACCCTCCAAATCCTAACAGAACCGGCCTTCGCCAGGCCGCGAGGGGGGCTTTCCGTTAAGTTAAGGCCCCTTAACCCTGGCCCAACGGGCCTTGCCGGTTCTTTTGGGTAGGGTGCAACTGTGCAGGGCTGGCCTCGAGTACTCTGGCCTATTCTTCTGGGGGGTGTGTTGGGCTGTTCCAGCGGGCCTGTTTCGTCTGAAGGGCCCAGCCCCACCCGCTTTGGCGCTTGGTCGGACCCCAGGACCTGGCCCAGCGGCCAGGTGCCCCGGGCCCACGAGGTGGTGAACATTCCGAGGGACCTGGGGGTGGTGCTGGATGTGAGTCCGCCTCCCCTGAAGGGCCTCAACATCTACGGCGTTCTGCGCTTTGACCGCAAGGACCTGGAGCTTCGGGCCGACTGGATTATGGTGCACGGCCGGCTCGAGGTGGGCACCCCCCAGGACCCCTTCCGCCACCGGGCGATCATCACCCTCACCGGCAACAACCCCGAAGAGGACCAGATGGGGATGGGCACCAAGGTGCTGGGGGTGATGGGAGGGGTTTTGGAGCTGCACGGGGAGCCCCGCAAGGGCTGGACCAAGCTGGCCCAGACCGCTCCCCGGGGTGCCACGCAGATCACCGTGCTCGAGGCCAGCGGCTGGCGGGTGGGGGACCGCATTGTGCTGGCCTCGACCGACTACGACCCCCGCCAGGCCGAGGTCCGCACCATCACCGCTATTTCGGGCAACACCCTGACCCTGGACCGCCCGCTGCAGTTCCCCCATTTCGGCGAGATAACCTACGGGGTGGACCAGCGCGGCGAGGTGGGGCTGCTCTCGCGCAACGTGGTGGTTCGCGGCGATGAGAGCTCGGCCAGCACCGGCCTGGGGGGGCACATCATGGCCATGGCGGGCAGCCAGATGCGCCTTTCGGGGGTGGAGCTCTACCGCATGGGCCAGCGCAACCGGCTGGCCCGCTACCCCGTTCACTGGCACCTGGTGGGTGATGCGGCAGGGCAGTACATCCGCCACTCCTCCATCCACGAGAGCTTCAACCGCTGCGTGACCGTTCACGGCACCCAGCGGCTGGAGGTGGTGGGGAACGTGGCCTACGATGCGGTGGGGCACTGCTACTTTTTGGAGGACGGGGCCGAGTACAAGAACCTTCTGGAGGGCAACCTGGGCCTCCTGACCCGCCGTCCCGACGCCAACCGGGGGGAGCAGCCGGTCATTCCCACCGACCGGAGCCCGGCCACCTTCTGGATTGCCCACCCCGATAACATCGTGCGCAACAACGTGGCCGCCGGTTCGGACGGCATCGGCTTCTGGTACGCCCTGCCCGAGAACCCCACCGGCCCTTCGGCCACCCCCACCATCTGGCCCCGCCGCACCCCTTTGGGGGAGTTCTCCGGCAACGTCTCGCACTCGAGCTTTGATGGCCTGATGGTCGACCGGGGCCCCAGGGCGGACACCCTCGAGCCCGAGGCCACCGTCTACAACCCCCGCAGCAACCCGTCTGATACCCAAAACGCCTACAACGACAACCGCAATCCACCGGTGGTGGCCGAATTCCGGAACTTTACTGCCTACAAGCACCGCGGCAACGCCATCTGGCTCAGAGGGCTCAACCACAAGGTGGTGGGGGCCCGGCTGGCCGACAACGCCATCGGGGTGACCTTCGCCTCGCGGGCCACCACCCTGGAGGACTCCCTGGTCGTGGGCGACAGCGACAACAAGGGCTGGCCGCGCGACTGGGAGTTCCGTGGGGTGGACGGGCGCAGCCTGCCCAGGCCCTGGGCCAACAGCAATGGGGCCATCCAGGACAACTTCCCTATTCGCGGCTTTGAGTTCTACGACGGCAAGGTTGGTTTCCGCAACGTGGAGTTCGTCAACTTCCAGCCCCTGCAGGTGCAGAACGCCCAGGGCACCCAGCGCGCTACCCGCGAGGCCGGGGCCCTGAGCTATCTGCGCTTCACCGATTTCGACATCGACAGCCGCAACTTTGCCGAAGGTGCTAGGTTCACCAACGCCAAGCCGGTCTACCTGCCCCCCCGGGGCGAGCCCACCCCGGAGGAGGTGGCCAGCAACCGCAATGCGGACGGCTACAGGGGCAGCGTGTTTGTGGACCTGGACGGCTCGGTGAGCGGCCGGCGGGGCCATGCGGTGGTGCTCAACCATCCCTTCCTGCTGGACGCGGCCTGCGAGGTGCGGGCGGAGTGGAACGCAGGGGTTTGCAACTACGGCTATGCCCGGCTGCACATCCTCAACGAGAGCGGGGGGCGCATTGCCCCGGTGGCCCTCACCCGCGAGGACGCCTCCCGCCCGGTCTTCCGCATGTGGGGAGCGCCCAACAACCTGAACTTCTTCGGCGCCACCGTAATCAAGGGCCGCCGCTACACCCTGGAGGCCGCCGGGGGCATTCCGGCCCGGCTCAAGCTGCGCTTAGACGACAGCGAGCCCGGCGATTTCGTGCTGGTGGGCCTGCCCTACAGTGGCGAGCCCTACATCTACCGCGATTACTGGATCGACAACCGCAACCGGCTCCTGCAGGCCAGCAGCCGGGCCGAGTTCGAGGCCAGCCCGGGGGAGCGCTACTGGAGCGAAGGGGGGATGCTCTGGGTCAAGCTGGTGGTGCGGGCGGGCCGCGAGTGGGCGGTGCTGGACATCTGCCGCAGCGAGCTTTGCCGGTAGCCTACGGCTCCTGGCCCACTTTTTCGCGCAGCAGGGCCCTCAAGCCTTGCTCGTCCAGAACGGGAATGCCCAGCTCCTGGGCCTTGGCCAGCTTAGAGCCTGCCCCCGCGCCGGCCACCACGTAGTGGGTTTTCCTGCTCACCGAGCTGGCCACCCGGGCCCCGTGGGCCTCCAGCCACCGGGCTACTTCCTCTCGGGGTAGGGAAAGCTCGCCGGTGAGGACGAAGGTCAGGCCCTCCAGCGCCTGGCTTTTCTGCTTTTCCCTGGCCTCAAAGCGCATCCCTGCTGCGCGCAGGCGCTCGATGAAGCGGCGCATCTCAGGCCGCGATAGGGCCTGGTGGATGGCAGAGGCGGTGGCCTCGGCGATATCCGGCACCGCGTCGAGCTCCTCCACGCTCGCCTCCAGGATGCGGTCTAGGTGGCCGAAGCGGCGGGCCAGGGCTCGCGCGGTGCTCTCGCCCACCTGGGGAATGCCCAGGGCGAAAAGGAGCCGTTCTAGTCCCCGGTTTTTGCTGGCTTCAATCTGGTTTAGCAGGTTCTGCGCGCTTTTTTCCCCCATGCGCTCGAGGGGGACGAGGTCCTCTTTTTTGAGCTGGTATAAGTCGGCTGCGTCCCGCACCTTTCCGCTCGCTAGAAGCTGCTCGATGAGCTTCTCCCCCAGGCCCTGGATGTCCATAGCCCGCCGGCTGGCATAGTGGCGGATGGCCTCGAAGGCTTTGGCCGGGCAAAGGGGGTTGGGGCAGAGGTGGATCTTGCCTGAAAGCACCAGCTCACTTGCGCACTCGGGGCAGCGGCTGGGCCATACCACCGGGGTCTGCCCCCGGGGGGCCTCGGTGAGGACCCTGAGCACCTCGGGGATTACCCCGCCCGCCTTGTGCACCAGCACGGTGTCGCCCACCCGGAGGCCCAGCTCCTGCACGTAGCTTTCGTTGTGCAGGGTGACCCGGCTCACGGTAGAGCCCTCCAGCAGGATGGGCTCGAGCTCCGCCACTGGGGTCACCCTTCCGGTGCGCCCCACCTGGAAGACCACCTGCCGCACCCGGGTGGGCCTCTCCTCGGCGGGGAACTTGTAGGCGATGGCGAAGCGGGGGGTCTTGGCGGTGTAGCCGAGCTCATCCCAAAGGGAGAGCTCGTTGAGCTTGACGGTTATCCCATCGGCTTCGAAGGGCAGGGCGCGCCGCTGCTCGAGCATCGCCCGGTAGCCCGCCTCCACCCCCTCTACCCCTGAGACCAGGCGGTGGTGGGGCTCCACCGCGAAGCCGAGCTCGGCCAGCCGTTCCAGCAGGGCCTGCTGGGTCCTCACCCCCAGGGTCTCGGGCCGCCCCACCCCGTAGAAAAGCCCCCGCAGCCCCCGGCGGGCGCTTATCTTGGGGTCTTTTTGCCGCAGGCTTCCTGCAGCAGCGTTGCGAGGGTTTTTGAAGGGCACCTCCCCCTCTTCCTCCAGCCTGGCGTTGAGCTCCAGAAAGGTCTGGAGGGGCAGGTAGACCTCGCCCCGGACCTCCAGGTCCCAGGCTTCGGGCAGCCGCCGGGGGAAGTCGGGGATGGCCAGCAGGTTGGGGGTCACGTCCTCCCCCACCACTCCGTCCCCCCGGGTCAGGCCCCGCACCAGCACCCCCTCCTCGTAGACCAGGTTGACCGAAAGGCCGTCAATCTTGTACTCGAGCACGTACGCAAAAGGCCCTTCCCGCCCCAGAAAGCGGGCGATACTGGCCTCAAACTCGGCGATATCCTGCTGGGAGAAGGCGTTCCCCAGAGAGTACATTCGGGTGGGATGGGGCACGGGGGTGAAGGGGGGTTCCAGGATGCTGCTGCCCACGGTCTGGGTGGGGGAGTCGGGGGTGATGAGTTCGGGGTGCTCTGCTTCCAGCGCCTTCAGCTCCTGCATCAGCCGGTCGAATTCGGCATCGGAGATCTCGGGGTCGTCGAGCACGTAGTAGCGGTAGTTGTGGTAGCGGATCTGCTCCCTAAGCTCCAGAATGCGCTGCTTGGGCGACATACCGAGATGCTATCACCCTGGCGGCTACAAGCCCTGCAGCCGGTGGAATATAATGCCGGAGGCTAAGTGCCATCCGAGGAGGCAGTTCGATGAGAAGACTCGCAGTGCTCGGCATGACCGCCCTTGCCTTGGGTTTTGGCCTCGCCCAACAGATCCGCGTGGGTATGGCCTTCGATGCGGGCGGCAAGAACGATCGCAGCTTCAACCAGTCCACCTTTGAGGGGGCCCAGCGGGCCGCCCGGGAGCTTGGGGTCCGGGTCTTTGACTTCGAGCCGGCCGACCCGGGCCAGGTGGGCCAGGGCATCCGCCGCTTCGCCGAGGAGGGCTTCGACCTCATCATCGGGGTGGGCTTTGCCAACGAGCCCTCCATTACCCGCAACGCCCGCGAGTTCAGGGATATCAAGTTCGCTGTGATCGACTCGGTGCCCTGTGAGGGGAGGTGCGACAACGCGGTGGGCCTGGTCTTCCGGGAGCACGAGGGCAGCTACCTGGTGGGCTACATCGCCGGCCGGCTGACCAACACCGGGGTGGTGGGCTTCGTGGGTGGGATGGACATCCCCCTCATCCACAAGTTCGAGCAGGGCTACCGGGCCGGGGCCATCGCCGGCATGCGCGAGCGCGGCATCAACAACCCGCGGGTGCTCATCAACTATGTGGGCAACACCCCAGCCGCCTGGAACGACCCCGGCAGGGCCAAGGAGATTGCCAGCGCCCAGGCCAAGCAGGGGGCCGACATCATCTACGCCGCGGCGGGGGCCTCGGGGCTTGGGGTGCTGGACTTCGTGAAGCAGCAGCGCTGCCTCCGGCAAAACGAGCTGCCCGCCGGCGTGCGCTTCATCTCCAACAACGGCGCAAACGTGCCCCGCTACGCCGGCTACGAGCGGACCTGCCCGGCCAACACCACCCGGCCCATGTTCATGATTGGCGTGGACGCCAACCAGAACTACCTGGGCGACACCGACAACAACCCTCGCACCCTGAACCACGTCCTGACCTCCATGCTCAAGCGGGTGGATGTGGCCACCTACGAGGTGATTAAGTCGGTCAAGGAGGGCACCTTCAAGGGTGGGGTGCGCGAGTTCGGCCTGAGCAACGACGGGGTGGGCTACGCCCTGGACGAGTACAACCGGGCCCTCATCCCCCAGGCCGTGGTTGACCGGCTGGCGGTGATTCGGAGCCAGATTATCTCCGGGGCCCTCAGGGTGCCCGACAGGCGCTAATAGCCCTTTTGCTCGCGCCCGGGGGTCGCCCCGGGCGCTTCGGTATGATGGGGGGCATGGAGACGGCAAGCCTCCCCACGGAAAAGGGCGCGGTGGCCCTCGAGCTCAAAGGCATTACCAAGCGCTATCCGCTGGTGCTGGCCAACGACCGCATCTCTTTGGATGTGCGCTGGGGCGAGGTGCTGGCGGTGGTGGGGGAGAACGGGGCGGGAAAGTCCACCCTGATGAAGATCGTCTACGGTCTGGTTAGGCCAGACCAGGGGGAGATTCGGTTCAACGGCCAGCGGGTGCAGATAAGCGGGCCGGCCGACGCGATTGCCCTGGGGATTGGCATGGTGCACCAGCACTTCATGCTGATAGACCCCTTCACGGTCTTGGAGAACATCGTCCTGGGGGCCGAGCCCAGGCAGGGGGCCAGCCTCGACCTGGCACGGGCCCGGGCCGAGGTAGAGGCCCTGATGCGGGAGCTCGAGTTCGACCTCCCCCTTGACACCCCGGTCGAGGAGCTGCCGGTGGGGCTACAGCAGCGGGTGGAGATTCTGAAGGCCCTCTATCGCCGGGCCCGGGTTCTTATCCTGGACGAGCCCACCGCCGTGCTCACCCCCCAGGAGGCCGAGGAGCTTTTCGCCTTTTTGCGCCGCTATGTGGCCCAGGGCAACGCGGTCATCTTCATCAGCCACAAACTGGCCGAGGTGATGCAGCTTTCCCACCGGGTTACGGTAATCCGCGATGGCCGGCTGGTGGGAACGGTGAACACCGCCGAGACCAGCGTGGCCGAGCTGGCGCGCATGATGGTGGGGCGCGAGGTGATTCTCTCGGTGAGCAAGAGCGAGCCCCGGCCTAGGGAGGTGGTCCTTAGGGTAGAGAACCTGACGGTGCCCAGCAAGGACAGGAAGCACCGCCTGGACAAGGTCAGCTTCGAGGTGCGCGCTGGGGAGATTGTGGGCATCGCTGGGGTGGAGGGCAACGGTCAGACCGAGCTGGTGGAGGCCCTCGCCGGTCTTAGGAGCTACCAGGGCCGTATCCTCTATGGCGGCCAGCCCCTTCCGCCCAGTGCCCGGGCGGTGCGCGAGTGGGGGGTTTCCCACATCCCTGAGGACCGCAACACCCGAGGGCTGGTGCTGGACTTCACCACCCGCGAGAACCTGATTTTGGGCGACCACTACCGAAAGCCCTACGCGGGTTTTCTGGGCTTTTTGGATGCCGGTGCGATGGAGGCCCACGCCCAGCAGGTGGTGGAGGCCTTTGACGTGCGTCCCCGCAACACCGAGCTGGCCGCGCGGCGCTACTCGGGGGGCAACGCGCAGAAGATCGTGGTGGGGCGGGAGCTGAGCCGAGGACCCAGGCTCCTCATCGCCGCCCAGCCCACTCGAGGGGTGGATATCGGGGCCATCGAGTTCATCCACGAAAGCATTGTGAAGGCTCGGGATGCGGGCCTGGCCGTGCTGCTGGTCTCGGCCGACCTGAACGAGGTTCGCTCGCTTTCCGACCGCATCTTGGTGATGTTTGAGGGGCGCCTGGTAGGCGAGCTGATGCCCCACGAGGCCAGCGAAGAGCGGCTTGGCCTGCTCATGGCGGGAATCAGCGGGTAGCTTCAGAGCACCTCCAGGATGGCGAACTTGAGGTAGTGGGTCTCGGGCACGTTGAGCAGCACCGGATGGTCCCAGCCCTGGCCCCGCCGCTCCACCACCCGTACGCTTTTGTGCGCGTCGGCCGCGGCCTCGCTTAGCATCTGGTAGAACAGGGGCTCGGTGAGGTGGTGGCTGCAGGAGGCTGTGGCCAGGATGCCCCCCCTGGGTAGCAGTTTGAGCGCCCGCAGGTTGATCTCCTTGTAGGCCGCGTAGGCCCGCTCGAGGTCCCGCTTGCCCTTGGCGAAGGCGGGGGGGTCGAGCACAATCAGGTCGTAGCGGGCTCGGCGCTTTTCCTCAGCGCGCAGAAACTCAAAGGCGTTGGCCTCGAGGGTGACCAGGTTGTCCAGCCCGTTGGCCCGGGCGTTTTCCTCAGCCCTTTTGAGGGCTGCAGCCGAGCTGTCCACAGCCACCACCTGTTCGAACCTCTGCGCCAGGTGCAAAGCGAAGGAGCCGTGGTAGCTGAAAACGTCCAAAGCGATGTTCCCCTGGAAAGCCCTGAGCCGCAGGCGGTTGTCGCGCTGGTCGATATACGCACCCGTCTTCTGTCCCTCCCATAGGTCCACCTGGTAGCGAACGGGGCCCTCCCGTACCTCCACCCGCTCCGGCACCCTTCCCCAAAGGGGCCGGACCTCCAGGGGCAGGCCCTCCAGCGCGCGGGATTTTTGATTGTTCTTGGCCAGCAGACCCTGCAGGGGCAGCTCGTTCCGGATGGCCTTGGCCAAAAGCGCGGTCATGGGCTCCAGCGCGGCAGAGCCCACCTGCAGCACCCCGTGCCCGGCGTAGTAGTCGAGCACCAGCCCAGGCAGCAGGTCGCCCTCGGCATGGACCAGGCGGAAAGCCCCTTCAGGCTCGGCGGCGATAGCAGCCTTGCGCCGGGCGATGGCCTGGCGGAGGTTATGCAAGAGGGTCTCCTCGGGCGAGCCCAGCTCCTCAAAGCTGAAGACCCGGACGCTGATCTCGGAAGCGGGGTTGTAGAGGGCGAGCCCCAGGGTTCCCTTGGGCCCCGCCACCGGGTAGAGCCCGGGTGCCGGGGGCCCTTCGACCACGTCGCTTTTGTAAACCCAGGGGTGCCGGGCCATGAGCCGGCCCGCGCCCCGGGCGGAGATGAGCACCTTCACCCCGAGAGTTTATCACCTGTAGCCCTAGGGGGGGCTTTGTAGTGTATGCTGGTTCGCGTTGACATGAATCTTGAGGAACCGCTATGATTCTTAGGGTTCACTTTGAGCAAGTTTTCACTTGCTCTGCTGCCGTTTGCGGAAAGGAGGGGAAGTGGCTGGTTTAGGACTCATCAAGAGCCTGGCGGAGCGTGAGCGGGCGCTGGCCAAGCAGCTCGAGGAGGCTAGGCTATCCGCCGAGGCCAGGGTTCAGGAGGCCCAGGCCAAGGCCGCCCAAATTCTGGAAGAGGCCCAGCAAGCGGTGCGGGCGATGGAAGCGGAGTACCGGGCCCGCACGGCCGAGGCGGTGGCCCGCATTGAGCAGGAAGCCCGGGCCCGGGCCGAGGCCGAGGCGCAGGCCATTGAGGAGGCTGCGCGGGCCCGGGTGGCCGAGGCGGTAGGGGTGGTCCTGCGGGAGGTTCTGCCTTGATTGCCCCCATGGAGAAGCTCATCGTGGCCGGCCCCAAGCGCCTGGCCCGGACGCTTCTGGCCGAGCTGCAAAAGGCCGGGGTGGTGCACATCGACCCCTTGCGCCCCGAGGAGCTGGGTGAGTACCGCCTCTCCCCTGCTGAGGAAGCCGAACTCAGGCGCTGGGAGGCGGTGGCCTCCCAGGCCGAGCAGTCCATGTCGGTGCTCGGCCTGCCGGTGGGCCCCGGGGCCGAGGCCTTCGCCGGCTCGCTGGAAGAGGCCGAGGCCACCCTCCGCCCCATCGCCGAGCGCGCGCTCATCCTGGGCAAAGAGCGGGCCCTTTTGGAGGAAGAAATCCAGGCCATCGAGCTCTTCGGGCCGGTAGCGGAGAGGCTGGCGGGGCTGGTCCAGGGGCTGGACCAAAGCCGCTGGCTGGCGGTCCTTCCTTTCCTTTTGGCCAGGCCTGAAGAGTTGGAGCCGGTGCGCAAGGCTTTGGAGCAGGCTCTGCCGGGGCGGTACGTGCTCGAGGCCGAGCCGCTGGCGAACCAACTGGTGGCCGCGGTGGTGGTCCGGCGGGCGGAGCTCGAGGCGGCCCGGTCGGTTCTCTCCCGCCTGGGCCTGGCCGAGCTGCGCTTCCCTGGGGTCTACGGTAGCCTGTCCATCGGTGCGGCAGCGGCCCGGATGAAGGAGCGGGCCAAGCTGGCCCCCGAGGAGCTGCTGGGCATCCGCGAGGAGGTAGAGAAGCTGGCCCGGGAGGCCAAAGGGGTGCTGGCGGAGCTTTGGACCCGGGCCAAGGACGAGGTGGCCCGCTACAAGGCGGCCTCCGACCTGGCGGCAGGCCGCTACGGCGTGGCCCTTATGGGCTGGGTGCCCCAGAAGGCCAAGGGCCGGGTGGAGGAGGCGCTGGCCCGGTTGCGCGACCAGGTCGTCTACACCTTTGAGCCGGTGGATGAGCACCACGAGGGGCACCAGGTGCCGGTCACTCTGGAGAACCCGGCCTGGGCCAGGCCCTTTGAGCTGCTCCACGGCTTCCTCAACACCCCCCGCTACGGCAGCTACGACCCCACCCTGATGATTGCGGTCTTCTTCCCCCTCTTCTTTGGGATTGTGGTGGGGGATATTGGGATCGGCCTGCTTTTCTTGCTGGTTGCGCTCTGGCTGGCAGGCAAGTCGCGCCGGGGCGAGACCCTGCGGATCGATTTCCTAGGGGCAGCCTTTGGCCCGGATGTGCTGGGCAAGCTGGCCGTGGTGGGCAAGTGGATGGCAGGCTGGGCCGTCTTCTGGGGTTTTCTGTACGGCGAATTCTTCGGAACCTTCCTGGAAAAGCTGCGCTTGCCCGGTGTTTTCGGTCTCAAGGATGGCTGGCGGGTGTTCTACCCCACCGGCCCCGCATACGACCCGGAGAAGTACTACGGGCTTTTCCCTATTCTCATCAACCGCCTGGACTTTTCCCAAACGGCAAGCGGGCTCATGGTCTTCGCCATCGCCTTCGGCGTGATCCAGGTGCTCTACGCCTTTTTCCTGCGCATGCGTCTGGGGCTTCAGCATGGCCACATGAAGCATTTCTGGGAGGGGTTTGGCTACCTTTCGGGCCTGGTGGGGCTGGTGGCTTTCGCCTACAACTTCCTCACCCAGGCCAACAGCCCGCTTCTCAACGGTGTATTCGCGGTAGGCATGGCGCTTTTCCTGGTGGGGGTTTTCTTTTCCCGCGAGCTATTGATGATCGCTGAGTTGCCAGGCAAAGGCGGGCAGATTTTGAGTTACATCCGTCTTTATGCGGTGGGCGTGGCAGGAGGTGTGCTGGCCAGCCTAGCCAACCAGGTTGGCTTCAGCCTGGCCGAACGTTTCGGGTTTGTCGGCGGTGTGTTCGGCTTCCTGGTAGGGTTGGTGCTCATCGCCGCCATCATCATCATCACAACGCTGGGTCACGTGATTCAGCCCATCCGTCTTCTTTGGATTGAGTTCTCCACCAACTTTGGCTTTTTCGAGGAAAGCGGCCGTCCTTACAAACCCTTCAAGTCGGTAAAGTCCTAGGTCTTGGTCCAAAGTGTGCTTTATGGCACTTGGAATAAGGAGAGGAACCATGAAGAACGCCAAGCTGTTCAAGGCTGCTTTGATTGTCGCTGTGGTGGTAATGGCTACCCTTGCTTTCGCTGCCGAGGAAGGGGCTACGGTCGCTTCTTTGGCCCCCATTGGCAAGGGGCTGGCAATCGGTCTGGGTCTTTTGGGTACCGGTATGGCCCAAAGCGCCATTGGGGCGGCCGCGGTGGGCGCGGTGGCCGAGGATCGCCGCAACTTTGGTACAGCCCTGATCTTCTTCCTGATCCCTGAAACCCTTGCCATCTTCGGTCTGGCCTTCTCGTTCCTTATCAACTGAAGCCGCCGTGCTTGGCGGGGAGGCCGAATGTCGAAGCTAGAGGATATCTTGCAGAATGAGGTGGCGGCCGAGATTGCGGCCATTGCCGCCGAGGCTGAGGCCAAGGCCAAGGCCATCCTCGAGGCCGCCCAAGCCCAGGCCGAGGCCTTGAAGGCCAACCGGCAGCGGGCCCTCGAGGCCGAGCACGCCGCGGCCTTGCGCCGGGCCGAGAGCGCGGCCGAGCTTCTGGTGAACCAGTCGCGCATCGCGGCCCGGGGCAGGGTGGTGGAGGAGGTGCGGGCCCAGGCCCTGCGCGCCTTGGAGGAGCTCACGGGCCAGCCCCAGTTTGGCGAGGTGTTAGTAAAGCTCGCCGAGGAGGCGCTGTCCGGCATGGGGGGAGCCGAGGCCGTGGTGGTGAACCCGGCCCACGCCCCCCTGCTGGCCGAATGGGCCCAGAGCAAGGGCCTGGAGCTCCGCACCGACCCGGCCATTCGCAATGGGGTGCGCCTGGTGGCTGCAGGGGGCAGGGCCTTCGTGGAGAACGCCCTGAGCGAGCGGCTCGAGCGGGCCTGGGACGCCCTTTCAGCCAAGGCTGTGCGGGCCATCTGGGGGTAGCCGTGTCGCGCGGCGCCTTTGCCTACCTCAACGCCCGCCTGCGCGCCCGGCGAAGCCAGATGCTGCCGGAGTCGTTTTTCCAGCAGGCCCTGGGGCTTTCCTTTCCTGACTTCGTGCGCCTGTTGGGAGAGACGGTCTACGGCCCCGACCTGGTGGGGGAGGGCCTGGAGGATGTGGACCGGGCGGTGGCCCGCCACCTGGCCCGGACCGTGGGCGACCTCCCTACTTTGGTCAGCGGGGAGCTGCGGGAGCTGGTGCGCCTGCCGCTTTTGCGGGCAGACCTTTTGAACCTGAAGTCCATCCTGCGGGCCAAGCACACCGGCAGGCCGGCTGAGGAGGTGCGGGGGAGCCTGGTGGGGGGGACCCTGCCGGAGACCCTGCTCAACGCTATGTTGCAGGCCCCCGATGCGCAGAGCGTGGCCCAGCTCCTCCAGCTACCCGGCCACCCCCTGGCGCGGGCCCTGCGCCAGGCTTTGGTGGGGAACCCGAGCCCCCTCGAGCTGGAGGTTGCCCTCGAGCGGGAGTTCTTCCGCCTTTGCTTTGAGAAGGCCAAGAGGCTCAGGCAGGGACGGGTGGCCGCTTACTACGCCCTGGAGGCGGATGTGACCAACCTGGCCACCGCGTTCAAGCTCCAGGCCTTGGGGGTATCCCAGCCCAGCGCGGAGGAGTACTTCATTCCTGGAGGTAAGCACCTCACCCGCGCCGTCTTTGAACGCATAGCTGCGGGCGACCTGGCTGCTATGGAGGCCCTGAACGGTACCCCCCTGGCCCCTTTGGTAGGGGTGCGCACCCTGGGCGAGCTCGAGCGGGAATCCCGCAAGATTCTGCTGGAAAAGGCCGCGGCAGGGTCTACGGATAGCCTGGGAGGAGGATTGGCCTTGGACTACATCCTGCGCAAGCAGTGGGAGGCCAGCCGGGTGCGTCTGCTGGCCCGGCGGGCCTACTTCAACCTGCCGGCCGAGGCGGTAGCCAGGGAGGTGGCATGAGAATAGGCGTGCTGACCGATGCTGAGGTGGCCTCGGGCTTTCGCCTGGTGGGCCTGGAGGCCGAGGTGGCTTCGCCCGAGGAGGCCGCGCGCAAGCTGGTGGAGATGATCCAGTCGGGCCGCTACGCCCTGATTGCGGTGGATGAGCGTTTGCTCAAGGACCCCAACAAGGCCGCTGAACGGGTCATGCGGGGGCGCAGCGTCCCGGTGCTCCTTTCCCTGCCCAACCTGCAGGATACCCTCGGCGGAGGGGGGGATGCGCGGGCCTACATGCGCCGGCTGGTGCGCGATACCATAGGTTTTGATGTAAAGGTCTGAGCCCAAAGGAGGGTGGATGGGAACCATCAAAAAAATCGCAGGCCCGGCGGTAATCGCTGAAAACCTGCAGGGCGCGAAAATGTACGACATCGTGCGCGTGGGGCACGAAAGACTGGTAGGGGAGATTATCCGGCTGGACGGCAACACCTGCTTTATTCAGGTCTACGAGGATACCAACGGCCTCAAGGTGGGCGAGCCGGTGGAGACCACCGGGCTGCCGCTGGCGCTGGAGCTGGGCCCAGGTCTTCTGAACGGCATTTTCGACGGGATTCTCCGTCCCCTGGATAAAATCCAGGCTGTATCGGGTATTTTCATCAGCCGCGGCATCGAGGTTTCCTCCCTCGACCGCACCCGCAAGTGGGACTTCACCCCTGTGAAGAAGGTGGGGGACGAGGTGAGAGGGGGGGAGATCCTGGGTACCGTGCCTGAGTTCGGCTTCACCCACAAGATCCTGGTGCCCCCTGACAAGAAGGGGCGCATCAAGCACATCGTGGGCCCGGGCCAGTACACCATCGACGACACCATCGCCGAGCTCGAGGACGGCACCAAGCTCCGCCTGGCCCACTACTGGCCGGTGCGCAAACCCCGGCCCTTCCTGAAGAAGCTCGACCCCAACGAGCCCTTCCTTACTGGAATGCGCATTCTCGACGTGCTTTTTCCCCTGGCGGCGGGGGGTACGGCGGCCATTCCGGGACCCTTTGGCTCGGGCAAGACCGTGACCCAGCAGTCCATTGCCAAGTACGGCGATGCCAACATCGTGGTTTATGTGGGTTGCGGCGAGCGCGGCAACGAGATGACCGACGTGCTGGTGGAGTTCCCCGAGCTGGAAGACCCCCAGACCGGCCGCCCGCTGATGGAGCGCACCATCCTGGTGGCCAACACCTCCAACATGCCCGTGGCGGCCCGGGAGGCCAGCCTCTACACCGGGATTACCCTGGCCGAGTACTTCCGCGACCAGGGCTACAAGGTCTCCCTGATGGCCGACTCCACCAGCCGCTGGGCCGAGGCGCTGCGCGAGATTGCCTCCCGCCTGGAGGAGATGCCCGCCGAGGAGGGCTACCCCCCTTACCTGGCCTCGAGGCTCTCCAGCTTCTACGAACGGGCCGGCAAGGTGATCACCCTGGCCGGGGAGCAGGGGGCGGTCTCGGTGATTGGAGCGGTTTCGCCCGCGGGCGGCGACTTCTCCGAGCCCGTGACCCAGTCCACCCTGCGCATCACCGGGGGCTTTTGGGCCCTGGATGCCCAGCTGGCCCGGGCCCGGCACTTCCCCGCCATCAACTGGGCCCGCTCCTACTCGCTTTTCTTGAATATCCTGGAACCCTGGTACCGCCAGAATGTGGCCCCCGACTACCCCGAGGTGCGCGCCCAGATTGTCGCCATTCTGCAACGCGAGGCCGAGCTGCAGCAGGTGGTGCAGCTCGTGGGCCCCGATGCCCTGCAGGACAACGAGCGGCTGGCGCTGGAGATTGGCCGCATCACCCGCGAGGACTTCCTGCAGCAGAACGGCTTTGACCCTGTGGACGCGAGCTGCTCTATGGCCAAGGCCTACGGCATCATGCAGATGATTCTGGCCGCTTACCGGCAAGCAGAGCTGGCCCTTTCCAAAGGGGCTACCATTGCCGATTTCCTCTCGGACCCGGTGATCGAGAAGATCGGCCGGGCCCGCTATGTGCCCGAGGAAGAGTTCCCCGCCTACAAGGCCGAGTTTGACGAGATGATCAAGACAGCCTTCCTGGGGACGGTCAGGGCGTAAGGAGGTTGGGATGCTCAAGAAGGAGTACAACGCCGTAACCTACATCTCGGGGCCTCTCCTGTTCCTCGAGGGGGCCTCTGACCTGGCCTACGGCGCCATCGTGAACATCGACGACGGCACCGGTCGGATCCGCGGGGGCCAGGTGATCGAGGTTTCTGACCAGTACACCGTGCTGCAGGTCTTCGAGGAGACCAGCGGCCTCAACCTCGAGCACACCACCGTTTCGCTGGTGGAGGATGTGGCCCGGCTTGGGGTCTCCAAGGAGATGGTGGGCCGCATCTTCAACGGGGCCGGCCGCCCCATCGACGGCCTGCCTCCGGTGGTGGCCGACAAGCGCCTGCCCATCAACGGCGCGCCCATCAACCCCGTGGCCCGGGAGAAACCCGAGGAGTTCATCCAGACCGGCATCAGCGCCATTGACGTGAACATGACCCTGGTGCGCGGCCAGAAGCTGCCCATCTTCTCGGGCTCGGGGCTGCCCCACAACGAGCTAGCGGCCCAGATTGCCCGCCAGGCCAAGGTGCTGGGCAAGGCCGAGGGGTTCGCGGTGGTCTTTGCCGCCATGGGCATCACCCAGCGCGAGGTCTCCTACTTCATGCAGGAGTTCGAGCGCACCGGGGCCCTCTCCCGCTCGGTGCTCTTCCTGAACAAGGCCGACGACCCCACCGTGGAGCGCCTCCTCACCCCCCGCATGGCCCTCACCGCGGCCGAGTACCTGGCCTTTGAGCACGACTACCACGTGCTGGTCATCCTGACCGACATGACCAACTACTGCGAGGCCCTGCGCGAGATCGGTGGGGCCCGCGAGGAGATCCCAGGCCGCCGGGGCTACCCTGGCTACATGTACACCGACCTGGCCTCGCTCTACGAGCGCGCGGGCGTGGTGCACGGCAAGAAGGGCTCGGTGACCCAGATTCCCATCCTCTCCATGCCGGGCGACGACATCACCCACCCCATCCCCGACCTCACCGGCTACATTACCGAGGGCCAGATCTTTATCTCCCGTGAGCTGGCTCAGCAGGGCATCTTCCCCCCCATCAACGTGCAGCCCTCGCTTTCCCGGCTCATGAACAACGGCATCGGCAAGGGCAAGACCCGGGCCGACCACAAGGAGCTGGCCGACCAGCTCTTCAGCGCCTACGCCCGCGGGGTGAGCCTGCGCCGCTTGGTGGCGATTACCGGCGAGGACGCCCTCACCGAGATGGACAAGAAATACCTGCGCTTTGCCGACAACTTCGAGAAGAAGTTCATCCACCAAGGGCAGCAGGAGCGCTCCATTGAGGAGAGCCTGAACCTGGGCTGGGCGCTGCTCGCGGACTTCCCCGCCTCCGAGCTCAAGCGCATCCGCCGGGAGTACATCGAGCAGTACCACCAGAAGACGGGCCGGCTGGAGGAGCTGGTGGGGGCCTAGGGGGGTGCCCGTGGCTGAGCCCGTTTCGCCGACCCGCTCCACCCTCTTGGCCAAGCGCGACCAGCGGCGCCTGGCCTTGCAGGGGGTGGAGCTTTTGAAGAACAAGCGCGACGCCTTGATTGCAGAGTTCTTCGCGCTGGTGCAGGACTCCCTGAAGGCGCGCGAGGCTTTGGAACAGGCGGCCAAAGAGGCCTACTTCAGCCTGCTCATCGCCAAGGCCTTCGACACCCCGGAGGCGGTGGAGTCGCTTTCGGGGAGCCCCCTCGAGGTCCAGATACAGGTGGAGAGCCTGTACGGGGTCAAGGTGCCCCGCATCCAACCGCCCGAGCGCAACGGGGCGCTGGCCTTCAGCCCCATTGGGGTGGGGGCCAAGACCTTGGAGGCTGCCGCAGCCTTTCGCGCGCTGGCCGAGGCCATCATCGCGGTGGCCAACACCGAGAACCGGCTGCGCAAAATTGGCGAGGAGATCAAGAAGACCAACCGCCGGGTGAACGCTTTAGAGCAGATCTCGATTCCCGAGATCAACGAGCAGATCAAGTTCATCACCGACACCCTCGACCAGCGGGCCTTGGAGGAGGTCACCACCCTCAAGCGCATCAAGGCCGCCATCCTGCGCCGCGAGGCCGAGGAGACCGGGGAGGTCTCGGCCCACATCGAGAAGGGTGCGGGGCTCTGAAGCCTCCTTATGGCCTGGCTCGACGTGTTGGTGGGGGCGGGCATGGCCCTGGCCGGCCTGGGCCTGGCCCGGCGCCTGGGCTGGGGGGCGGTGGGGGTCTGGCTCAACCTGGCCTGGTTCGTCTACCAAAACGAGTGGGGCCAGGGCTGGCTTGCTTACCTGCGGGGGGTGGGGCTTTTCTTTGTGCTGGCCGCAGGATACCGCCAGTACGGCCTGGCCTGGGCCCTCCTGCCCTGGCCGCTTCTTCTCCTGGGGCGCTTCAACTTCTCCCTCCTAGGCCCTTATTTTCCAGCCTGGGGCGAGGGCCTGATGCTGGGGGCCTTGCTCTACCTGTTGGTGGGGCTTTTCAGAAGGCCTGCGTAAAGCTCCGGGCGGCGCTGGGGGAAGACCGGAAACTCCTGCCGCAGCCGGGTGGGGTAGCCGGGCTCGAGCTCCACCACCCCCACCTCCTCGGCCTCGAGCCGAAGCATCTCCTGGCCCAGGGGGTCTACCGCCAGGCTGGGCGCGCCGAAAGGGGCCTCGGCGTGGTTGACGGCCACCAGATAGGCCTGGTTCTCAGCAGCCCGGGCCTTGCAGAAGAGCTCCCAGGCGTAGGCCCGGGCCCTGGGCCAGGCCGAGGGGACCAGGAAGAGGTCCACCCCCTCCACCGCGTAGGCCCGGAAGACCTCGGGGAAGCGCAGGTCGAAGCAGATGGCCAGCCCGGCCTGGAAGCCTTCCAACCCCAGCCGCACCAGGCTTTGCCCGGGGGTCATGGTGGCCGGCTCGTTGAAGGCCGGGATGAGGTGGGTCTTGGTGTAGGTGGCCTGGAGGCCATCCGGCCCTATGAGGTGGGCCCGGTTGGCGTAGCGCTCCCCGGCGACCTCCAGCACCCCTGCCAGCACCCGCAGGCCGCTTTGGCCGCAGAACCTTTCCAGCTCGGCCAGGACCCAGGGGGTGCGCGGGGCCAGCTCGTAGCGGTAGCCGCTGGGGAAGAGTTCCGGCAGCACGGCCAGGTGGGCCTTTTGCCGGCGGGCTTCTTCTAAGAGCTCCAGGGCCTTCTCCAAGGTGGCCTCTGGGCTCTCGCGGGTGGTGAGGTGCAGCAGGGCGACTCTCATGGCCTGATGCGGTAGGAGAGATAGGGCAGGCCCAGCCCCAGAAGGCTTCCGAGCAGGGCTGCGGTGGGCTCGCCTCCTATGCCCAGGGCCTGGGCCACGAACTGCAGCAATACCAAGGCCGCCAGCACGAAGGCGTATAGGGGGATGACCAGGGGCTTGGGCTGGTACTGCACCATCCCGGCCCCCACCATGGCGGTTACGCTCAGGGTGGCCCCGAAGTGGCTGGGCTGGAAGAAGAAAAACCACACGAAGCCGGCAATGCCCGCGTATATCAGGGTGCGGGCCAGGCGGTCGGGGGCCAGGCGGCCTTGCATCCTACCCCTTCACAAAGCGCCAGACCAGGAGGCTGGCCAGTATGAGCCCCAGCCCCCCCCAGGCCACCTGTGGCTCCTGCCCGGCGAAGCCCATCAGGGCGGCGAAGACCCCGGCGCAGAGGAAGCCGATGGCGTATTTCGGGTTGACGGTGAGCCCCAGCATCAGGGCCACCAGGAAGCCCGAGAGGGCGGGGGAGAGCCCGGCCCCCACCGCCACCACCACCAGCAGCAGCCCCAGCGTGATGGCGAGGCCCAGGAAGTAGGCCCCGGGAAAGGGTTCCTTGTTTGGTTTTCCCTTGCTTTTTTCCATGCGGCACCCCTTCAATAATACCTAGAGCAAGCGGGCCTTGAGGGCCTCCAGCCGGGGGGGTAGCGGTTCTACCTGGACGGGCCGGTCCTTGAGGGCCTCGAGGCGGGCCTCCTGGGGGGGCTCTATGCCCAAGGCCTTTCGTACCGCGTCGGGAAACTTGGCCGGGTGGGCGGTGGAGAGGGCCACAATGGGGGTGGGGTCGCCGGTGTACATGCGGTAGCGGTGGACGGCCTCGAGGCCCACCGCGGTGTGAGGGCAGGCCAGGTAGCCGTATTGTTCGTAGGTGCGCTGCATGCGCTCCAGCGTGGCTGGGTCGCTCACCGTGGTGCCCCAGACCCATTCCCGCAGCCGCTCTGGGCCTAAAAGGTGGTAAAGCCGCTCGAAGTTGCTGGGGGCCCCCACGTCCATGGCGTTCGACAGGGTGGGAACGGTGGGAGGGAAGCGGAAGGGCTCGGCCCGGCCTGCAAGGAAGTCGGGGAAATAGGGGTTGGCGTTGTGGGCGGCGAGGAAGCGGGGGACCCTCAGCCCCATGAGGGCCGCCAGCACCCCACCCGTGAGGTTGCCCAAATTGCCGCTCGGCACGCAGAAGTTGGCCGCTTCCAGGTGGCCTTGGGCCGCGGCCCACAGATAGTAGAGGGCCTGGGGGAGAAGCCGGCCGATGTTGATGGAGTTGGCGCTGCTCAGCGGCAGGTGCTTCAGCTCGGGGTCGGTGAAGGCGCTCTTGACCAGCCGCTGGCAGTCGTCAAAGGTGCCCTCCACGGCAAAGGTGCGCACCCCGGGCCGCTTTACGATGAGCTGGCGCTCCTGCACCTCGCTCACCAGGCCCTTGGGGTAAAGGAGCACCACCTCGATGTTTTCCTGCCCGGCGAAACCGTCGGCCACTGCGCTGCCGGTGTCGCCCGAGGTGGCCACCAGGATGATGCGGCGCTCGCCGCGTTTTCGCAGGAAGTGCTGCATCAGGCGGGCCATGGTGCGGGCCCCGAAGTCCTTGAAGGAAAGGGTGGGGCCGTGGAAGAGCTCGAGCACGTAGAGGCCCTCTTCGAGCCTCACCAGGGGGGCGGGAAAGTCCAGGGCCTCCCGCACCAGGGGCTCGAGTTCGGCCAGGGGGGGGTCCTGGAGCCACCCCTTCAGGACCTCCACCCCCAGCTCGGCCAAAGAGGCGGCCCGGCGCCAGGGGCCCGAAAGGCGCGGGATGGCCTCGGGCAGGTAGAGGCCCCCGTCGGGGGCCAGGCCCCCCAGCAGGGCCTCTTCGAAGCTGAGGGGGGTTTTTTGCGGGTCGCGGGTGCTGAAGTAGCGCATAGGGCCGAGCCCTATGATACCGGTTGGCTTTTCGGGTAGAGGGCCTGCAGCTCCTCCCTCAGGCTGGCCTCGTCCTCGGTGGGCAGGCGGCAGGCCCCCCGGCGGCAGAGGTAGGCCAGCCCGGGCTGGCGGCCCCGAAGGACGGGCAGGGCCCCGGGCGGCCCAAAGGCCAGGGTGGTCAGGGGCAGGAACCAGCGCCGGGCCCCGGCCAGGTGCGAGGGCAGCACGACGGCCAGCTCCGAACCCTGGCTGCCCACCAGGTGGGCCTGGAGCAGAGCGGCATGGCCCAGGGGGTAGCGCAGGAGGTTCTGGGCGCAAAGCTCTATGGCCCGCATAGCCTCCTCGGCCCAGCCCGGCTCCTCGTAGAGGGCCGAGAGGCGGAGCAAAAGCTCGGCCGCGGCCGCGGTGCCCGAGGGGTAGGGCCCGTCGTGGAGGTCTTTGGCCCGCACCGGCAGGGTGTCGTCCAGCGAGTCGTAGAACCCGCCCCCCGTTTCCCGGAAGTGGCCCAGGATGGCCTCGGCCAGCCGGCGGGCGGCCTCGAGCCACTCGACCTCCCCGGTGGCTTCGAAAAGCGCCAGAAGACCCAGCCCATAGTGGGCCTGGTCGCTCAGGTAGGCCTGGGGCCTGAGCCTGCCCTGGCGCCAGCTATGGCGCAGCAGCCCGTCCTGCCACATCTCGCGCAGCACGAACCGGGCGTTTTGGCGGGCAGCCTCGAGGTAGCGGGGCTCCTCGAGCCAGCGCCCCGCCTCGGCCAGCGCGCGCAGCATGAGCCCGTTCCAGTCGGCCAGCACCTTGTCATCGGTGAGGGGGGGCACGCGCCGCCGGCGGGCCTCGAACAGCCTTCGGCGTACCTCCTCGACCCAGGCCTCATAGGCCGCTTCCCCTAGCCCCAGCTCCTGTCGCAGCACGGCCTCGGGGTAGCGGCGCTCGAGCACGTTCGTCCCTTCCCAGTTGCCTGCTTCAGAGACCCCGAAGAGCCGGGCCGCCGCCTCGGCCTCGGCCCCCAGCACCTCGCGGAACTCCGAAAGCGACCAGACGTAGAACCGTCCTTCGACCCCTTCCGAGTCAGCGTCCTGCGCGGCATAGAAGCCGCCCCCGGGCCCCTGCAGTTCGCGCAGCGCATACTCCAGGGTCTCGCAGGCAATCCGCCGGTAAAACCGGCCCTCCTCCCCTCCGAAAAACAGGCTGGCCGCAGCGTAAAGCCGGGCTAGCTGGGCGTTGTCGTAGAGCATTTTTTCAAAGTGGGGCACCCGCCAGATGGCATCCACCGCGTAGCGGTGGAACCCACCCCCCACCTGGTCGTAAAGCCCGCCCTGGGCCATTCTGTCTAAGGTGAGTTTCAGGTGGCTCCTGGCAGGGGAGTGGCCCAGCCAGGCCAGGCTGAGCAGGTAGAGCAGAAGAGGGGCCTGGGGGAACTTGGGGGCCCCGCCGAACCCTCCGTGCACCGGGTCGGCGGCCTGGAGCAGCCGGGCCAGAGCCTCCCCGTGTAGGCCCTCCGGCAGGGGCCCCGCCTTGGGCCTGAGCTGGCCCTGCAGGAAAGCCGTAAGCTGCTCGGCGTTCTCCAGCACCTCCTTCTGCTGGTGCAGCCAGGCTTGGTGGATGCCCATGAGCACCCGGCGGAAGCTCGGCAGACCATGCCGGTCCTCGGGCGGCCAGTAGGTGCCGCCGAAGAACGGGCGCAGGTCAGGAAGCAAAAACATGCTCATCGGCCAGCCGCCCGAGCCGGTCATGGCCTGCAGGGCGGTCATGTAGACCTGGTCCACGTCGGGCCGCTCCTCTCGGTCCACCTTGATGGGCACGAAGTGGGCGTTGAGCATCTGGGCGATCTCCGGGTCCTCAAAGCTCTCCCGCTCCATTACGTGGCACCAGTGGCAGGTGGCATAGCCTACCGAGAGGAAGATGGGCTTGTGCTCGGCCCTGGCCTTGGCAAAGGCCTCCTCCCCCCAGGGGTACCAGTCCACCGGGTTGTGGGCGTGCTGCAGCAGGTAGGGGCTGGTCTCGTGAATTAGGCGGTTCGGCACACTGCCAGCCTAGCCCCAAGGCGCTAGATTAAAAGTGGCGTGTATCCTTCCCTGAGCTATTTTGGTCGCCGGCTGATGGCGGGGGTGGTGGACCTGGTGGTGATGGCCGGGCTGCAGTTTGGCCTGGTCCGCTCGATCAACGCCCTTTTTCCTCCCAGCTACCCCGGCCATCACTTCTCCATAGAAGGACTCATTCTGTTCGGTATTTTTTCGCCCCTGGCCTGGTTCACCTACGCGGTTTTGCCCCTGGTGCGCACCGGGGCCACCATAGGCAAAGAGATGCTGGGCCTGCGGGTGGTCAACTACCGCCGGCAGAACCCTACCTTTGCCCAGGCCTTTTTGCGGGAGAGCCTGGGCCGCTGGCTCAACGCCATGGTGCTGAACCTGGGGCTTTTGCTTATGTTCTGGGACCGCGACCGGCAGGCCCTGCACGATATGGTGGCGGATACCTTTGTGGTGCCGCGCTAGGCGTTGCCCTTGTGCTGGGCCAGCACCAGCTCCTTGGTGGGAATCCGGCTGTGGATGAACCAAAAGCCCACGGCCCCCACCACCAGCACCACCACCTTGACCCAGAACACCGGCACGAGGAAGATGGCGCTGGTAAGGGCGAAGAAGCTCAGCATGCAAAGGGCCAGCACCTTGGCTTTTCGCGGCATTCCAAGGCCTGCGCGGTAGTCGCGCACCATGGGCCCTACCTTGGGCAGGTTCAGGACCCAGTTGAGGAAGCGGGGGCTGCTTTTGGAAAAGAAGTAGGCGGCCAGTATGAAGAAGACCGTGGAGGGCATGCCCGGTACCGCGGCGCCCAGGAAACCGAGGCCAGCGAAGGAGAAGCCGAGTAGCAGCCAAATTGGTCGGAGAGGCTCCATACTTTTCGGTAGTATGCCAGAAAGCGGGCGGATAAATGTACCTAGCCCCCCTGGACCATCCGCCGGATTTGCTCAGCCACCCGGGCTTCCACCGGTATCACCGAAAGGCGGTTGCCCCGGCGCAGGATGGGAAGCTCCTCGGGGGTGAACTGCTCTCGCAGCCGTGCCAGGGGGATGAGGGGCTCGAACTTTTCCAGGAAGGCCACCCGCACCGTCCACCAGCGCGGGCTTTCCGGTGGACTCTTGGGGTCGAAGTAGGGCGAGGCGGGGTCGAACTGGCTGGGGTCGGGCAGGCCGGTCTCCACCACCCGGCAGAGCCCCGCGATCCCGGGGGGATGGGCGTTTGAGTGGTAGAAGAAGGCCAGGTCGCCCACCTGCATGGCCCGCAGGTAATTGCGGGCCTGGTAGTTGCGCACCCCGTCCCAAAGGGCGGTGCCCTCCTTTTCAAGGTCATGGATGCTGTAGGTGTGGGGTTCTGACTTGATGAGCCAGTGGCGCATACCCCAAGCATAGCTCCTCGTGCGGGGCGTTTCCTTCCTCTTGTGGCCTTTTGTTATGCTTTGGAAGCTATGGCCTACAGGAAGATTGAGGTAGCAAGGGGCGAGAGGATCACCATCCAAAACGGCAAACTCCAGGTGCCTGACCAGCCCGTCATCGGCTTCATCGAGGGCGATGGAACCGGACCGGATATCTGGCGAGCAGCCCAGCCGGTGCTCGATGCGGCGGTAGCCAAGGCCTACGGGGGTCGACGGCGAATTGCCTGGACGGAAATTTATGCAGGCGAGAAGGCCAACCAGGTCTACGGGGAGCCCATCTGGCTGCCAGAGGAGACCCTCGAGTTCATTCAGGAGTACCTGGTGGCCATCAAGGGGCCCCTGACCACCCCGGTGGGGGGCGGGATTCGCTCCATCAATGTGGCCTTGCGGCAGGAGCTCGACCTTTACGCCTGCGTGCGGCCGGTGCAGTGGTTCGAGGGGGTGCCAAGCCCGGTGCGCCATCCGGAGCTGGTCAACATGGTCATCTTCCGCGAGAACACCGAGGACATCTACGCGGGCATCGAGTTTCCCAAGGACAGCCCGGAGGTAAAGCGCTTTTTGGAGTGGTTTAGGGCCGAGTTCCCCAAGGAATTCGAAAAGATACGCTTCCCCGGGACCTCGGGTATTGGGGTGAAACCGGTCTCGCAGGAGGGCACCGAGCGGCTTGTAGAGGCGGCCTTGCAGTATGCGGTGGACAACGACCTGCCCTCGGTTACCCTGGTGCACAAGGGCAACATCATGAAGTTCACCGAAGGGGCCTTCCGCGACTGGGGCTATGGGGTGGCCAGGCGCAAGTTCGGGGCGGTGGACCTGGACGGGGGGCCGTGGCAGACCTTCACCAACCCTAAGACCGGGAGGCAGATCGTGGTAAAAGACATGATTGCCGACAACTTCCTGCAGCAGATTCTGCTCCGCCCGGCCGAGTACAGCGTGATTGCCACCCTGAACCTGAACGGGGACTACATCTCCGATGCCCTGGCCGCGCAGGTGGGGGGGATTGGCATCGCCCCTGGGGCCAACATCAACTATGCCACCGGGCATGCGGTCTTCGAGGCCACCCACGGCACGGCCCCCAAGTACGCCGGCAAGGACCAGGTTAACCCGAGTTCGGTAATTCTCTCCGGCGAGATGATGCTGCGCTACTTGGGCTGGACCGAGGCCGCCGACCTTATCATCCAGGCCATGACCAAGACCATCGCCCAGGGCCGGGTGACCTATGACTTCCACCGGCTGATGCAGGCCGAGGGGCGGCCGGCGACCCTTCTGAAGTGCAGCGAGTTTGGCCGGGCCCTAATCGAGAACATGTAGGCTGCCCTCCTTGCGCAAGGCCTCGAGGTGGCGCCACAGGGTCTGGCCCAGCTCCTCGATGGCCTTGCGGCTGCCCGTCACCAAAAGCGGGTTGCTGTGGCCGTCGTAGAGGTAGAGCACCCGGATGGGGAAGAGGAAGTAGGCCAGAAGGGCCAGACCCCCAACCAGCAGCGCGCCATACTCCAAAAGCCCTGGGCTGAGCCGCAGCAGCGCCGGCAGGTCGAGCCAGCCCAGCGAGCGCAGAAGGAGGCTGGTAAAGCCCACAAAGAGTCCAACCAGGCCCAGGGCCAGAAGCCATTCGCGCATCAGGAAGCTCTGCTCGAGCCGGGTAAGCCGCGGCAGGTAGAGCCGGATGGTGACGGCCCTGTTTTGGAAGGAAAGCCAGCCAGCTTCGATGGCAGCAGCTTTGAACCGAGCGTTGGCAGCGGTGTAGCGGTGGGCTAGGGTAACCTTGGACATGCTTCCTCCTCATCAAGCTGGGCTACAATTTACGCAATGCGCGCGGGGTTGTTCCGCCTCTGGGCCGACCGCCCGGTAGCCCGCACCGTGGCGGTGCTGACCGCGCTTAACCTGCTCACGGTTCTCATCTTCACCCTGCTGGTGCCCCCACGCCCCATCACCCTGCCCCCGGAGCTGCCCTGGCAGGACCCGGTTCAGGTGGCCTGGCGGGTGGGGGCGGCGCTGGGGCTGATGGGCCTGGTGCTTTGGGCCCTGCGCCCGGGGCGGCGCACGCTGGGCGAGGGGCTGCTTTTGGGAGGGGTGGGGCTTTTGGTGGTGGTCTGGCTTAGCCAGAACTACCTGCCCTTCCTGGCTCTGGGCCTCATCCCGGTGGTGGCCCGGTACTGGCTGCCCTTGTGGGCGGTGATGGGGTTGGTGCTGGGGTTGGTGGGGTTTTCGGTCTGGTGGGCCCGGCACGAGCCCTTGCAGATTACCTTCGAGATTCTCTCGAGCGAAGGGCCCCAGGGCAATGCGGCTTGGAGCGCGGTGCAGACCCCGGCGGAGTACCCCAACCTGGCCCTGGCTTTTTTCGTCTTCATCACCCTTCTGTATGCGGGGTACGCCCTCTTCACCCTGGAGATGCTCATTCGGGAGACCCGGGCCCGGGAGGAGCTGGAGCGCACCCGACGGGAGCTGGAGGAGGCCTCGCGCCAGGCGGGGGTTCTAGAGGAGCGCCAGCGGCTGGCCCGCGAGATTCACGATACCCTGGCCCAGGGGTTCGCCAGCATCGTGTTGCAGCTCGAGGCCGCCGAGATGGCCACCGAGCGGGAGGCCCCCGTGCGCCCCTACCTCGAGCAGGCCCAGGCTGCGGCCCGCGAGGGGCTTTCCGAGGCCCGCCGCATGGTCCATGCCCTGCGCCCGGAGATCCTGGAGAACAGCACCTTGCTCGAGGCCCTTCACCGCCTGGTGCGGCGCTTTGAGCAGGAGAGCGGTATTAGGGCCCAGTTCAACTTCTCCGGGGAGCCCAAGGCCCTTCCCTCCGCGCTGGAGGTGAGTCTGCTGCGCATCGCCCAGGAGGCGCTGGCGAATGTTCGCAAACACGCCCAGGCCCGCCAGGTCACCATGACGCTGTCGTACCTGGGGGACATGGTTCTGCTGGACGTGCAGGACGATGGGGTGGGCCTGCTGCCCGCCTCGGCGGGGGGGTTTGGCCTACGCTTCATGCGGGAACGGGTGGAGGCGCTGGGGGGTCAGATGACGGTGGAGAGCGAGCCGGGCCACGGCACCACCCTGGCCTTCTGCCTTCCGCTCTTTCCCCGGACCGAGCAGGCGGAGCTGGTATGAACCGGATTCGCATCCTCTTGGCTGATGACCATCCGGTGGTGCGGGCTGGGCTTTTGGGGCTCCTCTCCTCCCAGCCCGATTTTGAGGTGGTGGGGGAGGCGGCCGATGGACAGGAGGTGCTGGAGGCGGTGGAGCGGCTTGCGCCCCGGGTGGTGCTGATGGACTTGCGGATGCCCCGGCTCGACGGGGTGAGCGCCATCCGGCAGATCCGGGCCCGCTTTCCCCAGGTGGAGGTGCTGGTGCTCACCACCTACGACACCGACCGCGACATTCTGCGGGCCATCGAGGCCGGGGCTACCGGCTACCTCCTCAAGGACGTTCCCCGCGAGGAGCTTTTCCGGGCGGTGCGGCTTTGCGCTCGAGGGGAGTCGGTGCTCTCGCCCCCGGTGGCCGCGCGCCTGCTGGGTCGGATGCGGGGGCCTGTGGAGGAGAACCTTTCGGTGCGGGAGATCGAGGTGCTCTCCTTGGTGGCCAAGGGGCTTTCCAACAAGGAGATTGCCCGAAAGCTCAAGATCAGCGAGGCCACGGTCAAGACCCATCTGCTCCACACCTTCAGCAAGCTGGGGGTCGACGACCGCACCGCCGCGGTGACGGTGGCGCTCGAGCGGGGCATTTTGCGGCTGGAAGGCTGATTCAGCGGGGACGGTCCAGGAGCTGGTAGAAGCCTCGGGCGTTGTGCAGGTAGTGGGCCAGGATGCCCGGGATCAGGCTGCCGGTGAGGTGGTAGGCCGCCCCGAACAGAAGCCCCCCGCAGAAAATGAAGAGGGGATAGACCCAGGCCTTGCGGTCGGGCACCGGGTGGAAGGCGGCGAAGACCGCGGCTTGCAAAACCACCCCCATCCAGCCGCCGAAGAGCACGTTTTGAACAGCGCCTCGGAAGAAGACCTCCTCGGCCACCCCCGAGGCCAGGGCCAGCACCAGCGCCTGGTGGTGGGTGATGCCCTGGCTGCGCATCAGCAGGCCGAGCTGGGCGTGCAGGGCCTCGGAGGCGCGGAAACTCTTGGGGAAAAGCCGAGCAAAGGCGGCCTCCAGGCCCATCAGGGCGTAAAAAAGCAGCAAGAAGGCCAGGCTGTCGCGTAAAGGATCGGGGCTTCGCAGGAAAGGGTAGCCGGCCAGCCCCATCCAGAGCGCGCCAAAGCCCAGCAGCCCGCCCTGGACGAGGAGCATGAGGCGGAACATACAGGGGCCTCAAAGTCCTCCGTTGCCGATATTAAAGCCCTGCTCGAGCAGCCTGCGCGAGTAGGCCCGGAAGGCCAGCAGGGTCTGGGTGCGCTCGATGCCCTTAAGCTTGCGCAGCCCCAGGGTCACGATATCGTCGAGCTGTTCGAAGTCTTTGAAGCGCAGAATGGCCACCAGGTCCCACTCGCCGGTGACCGAGTAGACCTCCGCCACCCCGGGGATTTCGGCCACTGCCTCGGCGGTCTCGGCGGTGGACTCGCGGCTGGTCTGGATAAGCACGAACGCGGTGATCATGCCTGGATGATACCCCTAGCCCTGGGGGTTGTGGGCGGTCTCCAAAACGAGCTTGGGCCTGAAGCGCAGCGCATCGGCAGCGACGAAGTGCAGGGGAATGCCGTCCCAGCTCGGAGGAAGCCGGGTGGGGTCGGCCCCATGCAGGTGTCCGTAGACCACGCAGGTGGGCCGGTAGCGTTCGATGAGCTCGGTGAAGCCGGTGGGGCCGCCGGTGGGGCCAAAGGGGGGGTAGTGCATGGCCAGCACCAGGTGGTCGTAGTGCTGGTTTTTGAGGCTTTTGAGCGAAAGTTGCAGCCTTTCTACCTCGCGCTTGTAGATTTTTTCGTCCTCCGGGGTGAAGTGGTAGCTGCCCGGGGTATCCCAGCCGCGGCTGCCGGCCACAGCCAGGTTCCCGATGACCAGAGCGTCGTTCTGCAGGGCATGCATCCGGGGGGGGAGGGCCTGGCGCAAACGGCTGATGGAGGGCCACCAGTAGTCGTGGTTGCCGCGCAGCAGGACCTTGCGCCCAGGAAGCCGGGCCAGGTCCTCCAGGTCGGCCATGGCCTCAGGCAGCTTCATGGCCCAGGAGATGTCCCCTGCCACAATCACCAGGTCGTCCTCGCCCACCACCCTGCGCCACTCCTCGAAGACCGCCTCGGGGTGGCCGGCCCACTCCGGTCCAAAGATGTTCATGGGCTTGGGCTGGGCCTTAGAGAGGTGGATGTCGGCGATGGCGAAGACGCGCATAAGGGCTCTGCCTTAGTTGTTATGCTGAGGGCGTGACGTTTAACTTCCGAAAGCCCCTCAAACCTGTCCTGCGCAAAGCATACACCGAGCCTGCCCATAGTGCCCTGGAGCTTCAGCGCCGCCTGGGAAAAGACCGGGTGCTTTTAGGGCTGGCTGAGCGGCGCAACTACGCCTACGACGGCATCGTCGTAGGGGCCATCCCGGCCTTGGTGGTGCTGCCCAGGAGCACCGCTGAGGTGGTGGAGGTGGTGCGTTTTGCCCGGCAGGTGGGGCTTCCCCTGGTGGCCCGGGGGGCCGCCAGCGGGCTTTCCGGGGGTGCGGTGCCCCTGGGGGCCTCCATCGTGGTTGCCTTCACCCGCATGACCGGTTTTCGGATCGACCCCCAAGCCCGCCGGGCGGTGGTTCAGCCTGGGGTGGTCACAGCCCGGCTGGCCGAGGCGGCCAGGCCCTACGGCCTCACCTATCCTCCCGACCCGGCCTCCTTCCGCACCAGCACCCTGGGGGGCAACCTGGCCGAGAACGCCGGCGGGCCCATGTGCTTCAAGTGGGGGGTGACGGGGGACTATGTGGAGGGGCTGGAGTTTGTGGACTTTGAGGGGCGGGTGCACCGGGTGGAGCGGAAGGCCTACGATCTGGTGGGGCTTCTGGTGGGTTCGGAGGGAACGCTGGGCCTCATCACCGAGGCCCAGCTACGCCTGGTGCCCGCCCCCCGCTACGCCCGCGCCCTGATGGCCGCCTTCGACGAGGTGGGCCGGGCAGCGGAGGCGGTCTCGGCGGCCATCGCGGCAGGGGCGGTTCCGGCCAAGCTCGAGTTCATGGACCAGGGCTGCATCCAGGCGGTGGAGGACTATCTGGGGCTGGGGCTGCCCCGCGAAGCAGCGGCGATTTTGCTGGTGGAGACCGACGGCGACGACCCTTTGGTGGTAGAGGAGGAGCTCGAGTGGGTGGCCGAGGCCTGCCGGCAGCATGGGGGGCGGGTGAGGGTAGCCCGGGATGAGGCCGAGCGCGAGGCGCTTTGGCGGGCCCGGCGGGCCATCTCCCCGGCCATCGGGGCCATCAAGCCCAAGCGGCTCAACGAGGACATTGCCGTGCCGCGCTCGAGCCTTCCCGCGGTGGTGCGGGCCATCGAGGCCCTGGCCCGGGAGTACGGCCTGAGGGTGGTGCAGTTCGGCCACATAGGTGATGGCAACCTGCACCCCAACGTGCTCTTTGACCCTAGGGTGGACTCGGAAGAGCGGGTCTGGTCGTTGCTGCACGAGATTGCCCGGGTCGCCCTGCGCCACGGGGGGGTGCTCTCGGGGGAGCACGGGATTGGCCTTTTGAAGCGCGACTTCATGCTCGAGGCCCTCGATGCAGAGACCCTGGCGGCCTTCTGGCAGGTCAAGCGCGCCTTCGACCCCGAGGGCCTTTTCAACCCGGGGAAAGTGTTGCCCGAGCCGCACTCGAGGCCAGGCTAGGCGCCGATGCTGGAGGGGTGCGCGGGCATCTTCTTCTGCTGCTTTTGCTCCTTTCGGGAGGGGCCTTGGGGCAGGCACCCGCTTGGAATGAGGAACGGGCCTTTTCAAGCGGGGCATGGGCCGCGGAAAAGCCCTCCTGGGAGCGCCTCCTCTTTGGTCCAGCTCCCGAGGGCTACCGGGGGCTGGCCCTCTCCACCCGGCTTCTGGCCTGGAGCGTGCCCTGGACGCTGACGGGCGCTGTGATGGGCCTTGCCAGCCAGGACCCCTGGACGCGGGGTTTTTGGCTTACCAGCGCGGCCTGGACCTCGGTCAACAGCGGGGTCGCCCTGGCGGGGCTTCTGGCGCCCGAGCCCAGCAAGGCCCAGCTCCGCGAGCTGCTCTACCTGAACGCCGGGCTGGACCTGCTCTACATCGCTGGGGGGCTCTGGCTGGCCTCCCAACCAGACCCCACCCGCCAGGGGGCGGGCTGGGCGGTGGTGGTGCAGGGGGCCTGGCTTCTGCTCTTCGACCTTTTCAACGCCTTAGCCCTGGAGGGGCCGTAGGGCGGCGGGGCAGGCTTTGAACGAAACCTACGGCCTCTTCCTTGCTGGCCAGGCGGGGCCCGCGCCCAGCGAACCAGGCCAAAAGCCCCTCGAGATCCATCTCCCACGGCTGCGCTGGCTCGCCCAGGATTAGCTTGTGGTCGCCGTCCTCGAGCCAGACCATACCCAGCACCTCCCCGGTGAGCACCGTTCCTGCGGGGATGGCCACCTGGCCAGCCCAGACCGCGTCCAGCTCGGCGTTGTCGGCCGGGTTGTGGTACTCCGGCACCAGGCCGTAGTTCACCGGGGGTAGGCCCCACCCGGGTTGCCAGGGGGGGTCGTGCGGCACCAGCTTCTGGCCGTCCCAGTGAAAGCGCTGGGGGCTGCCCAGGCTCCACTCCACAATCATGCGAAGCCTCATAGGTTCAAGAGTAGCCTGGCCACGCTCAGGTACACGATGAGCCCGGTGACATCGGTGATGGTGGCGATGAGGGGGTTGGAGATGAGGGCCGGGTCGAGCCGAAGCCGGCGTAGCAGAAGAGGTAGCATGGCCCCCACCACGTTGGCCAGCAGGACCACCAGGCCCAGCGAAACCCCCACCACCAGCAGGAGGTGGGCCTGCCCGTCCAGCAAAACCTTAAGGGCGAGCAAAAGCGCCAGGGTGAGCCCAAGGAGCATCCCCACCCCCACTTCCTTGCGCAGAATCCGCACCCAGTCGGAAAGCCCCACGTCGCGGGTGGCCAGCGCCCGCACGATCAGCGTGCTGGACTGGTTGCCGGTGTTGCCGCCGGTGCCCACCAGCACCGGCACGTAAAAGGCCAGGGCGGTCGCCGCTTCCAGCACCGACTCAAAGCCTTGCAGGATGCTGCTGGTGATGCTGCCGGTCAGGATGAGGATGATGAGCCAGCGTATCCGCGCGCTCCAAAGGGCCAGGACGCCGGACTGGCTGTAGACCAGCTCGGGCGACTCCACCGCCCCCAGCCGGTAGATGTCCTCGGTGGCTTCCTCCTCGATGACGTCCACCACGTCGTCAATGGTGACGATACCCACCAGCTTTTTTTCCTCGTCCACCACCGGCAGCACGGTGAAGTTGTAGTCGGCCATGATGCGCGCGACTTCCTCCTGGTCGGTGTCGTCCCGCACGTAGATCACATCCGGGTTCATGATCTCCGAAACCTTGGTCTTGGGGTCGGCCACGATCAGGTCGCGCAGGGTGAGCACCCCTTTGAGGTGCTCCTCGCCGTCTACCACGTAGATCACGTAGATTTGCTCAGCGTCGGGGGCCTCGCGGCGCAGGAAGCGGAAGACCTCCTCCACCCGCATGGTGTCCCGCACCGCGATGTACTCCGGGGTCATGATGCCCCCGGCCTGGTCCTCCTCGTACTCGGTGAGCTCCTCCACCTCGGCCCGGGTCTTGGGGTCGAGCTGGCGCAGGAGGGCCTCGGCCGCCTCAGGGCTCTTCTCCTCTTCTACGGCGTTGATGGCGTCGGCCAGGTCGTCCAAGGAGAGTTCTTCCAGAATCTCCTTGACCCTCCAGGGAGGTAGGGCCTCCAGAAGCTCCGCCTGCTCGGCCTCACTCAGGTGGCTGAAGACCTCGGCCGCATCGGCGGGGGAGAGCAGGGTCAGGATGGGCAGCCGATGCTCAGGGGCCAGTTCGGACCAGTGCTCCAGAATCTGGGCGGGGTAGAGCTCCTCCAAGGCGGCTTTGACCTTGAAGGCATCGCTTTCAGCCAGGGCGTTTTTGAGTGCCTCGAGCTCAGCCGGGGTTGCGCTCTCGTACATGGAAGGCCTCCTTCGGTGTTCGGCCCTTGCCGAATCGCGGAAGGAAGCTCCGCACACGGTTGCCGAGAACTAGCCGGTGGGGGGCACCGGGCTGAATCCTCGACCCTCACATCCACGGTGCCTCCTCGCCTTGCCCCAGGGCAAAGAACCGAAAGTAGCCTAGCACCCCCCGGGGGTAAAAACAAGCGATTTTGTCCTCGGGGCTTTTAGGCTTTAGCATGTCGCATATGACCGTCAGCCGCTACTACGACGTCAAACGGGATGAGCGCGGCAAGCGCTACTTGGAGCCTTTTGTGACCGGCCCGCTCCTCTTGGGCCTGCCGCTTTTGAATAAGGGGACCGCCTTCACCCACGAGGAACGGCGGATGCTTGGGTTGGAGGGGCTGCTGCCCCCCCATGTGACCACCATGGAGGAGCAGAAGGAGCGCAACTACCGGCGTTACCGCCTTATCGAGAACGATCTGGAGAAGCACATCTTTCTGCGCAACCTGCAGGACCGCAACGAGGTGCTTTTCTACGCTCTTTTGGTCGAGCACATGGCCGAGATGCTGCCCATTCTCTACACCCCCACGGTGGGCGAGGCGGTCAAGCAGTTCTCCTACATCTATCGCTTTCCCCGGGGCTTTACCGCCTCCACCGACAACATTCACGCCATCGAGGAGGCCCTGCAGAACGTGCCTTTGAACGACGTGCGCTTGGCGGTGGCCACCGATTCCTCGGCCATTCTGGGCATCGGCGACCAGGGCTTTGGCGGGCTGGCCATCTCCATCGGCAAGCTCACCATCTACACCGCAGCAGGGGGGCTTGGCCCGGACAAGGCCCTGCCCATCGAGCTGGACGTGGGCACCAACCGGGCCGACCTGATCAACGATCCCCTCTACCTGGGGGTGCGCCACCGCCGGCTAACGGGCGAGGAGTACTTTGCCTTTATGGACCGCTTCGTGGAGGCCTTCCGCAAGCGCTACCCCAATGCGGTGATGCAGTGGGAGGACTTCGGCAAGGACACCGCCTTTGCAGTGCTCGAGCGCTACCGCAAGGTGCTGCCCTCCTTCAACGACGACATCCAGGGCACCGGGGCGGTCACGCTGGCCGGGGTAATGGCGGCCTGCCGCCTGAAAGGAGAGCGCCTTGCCGATCAGCGCATCGTGATTTACGGGGCGGGCGCAGGGGGGATAGGGGTGGCCCAGGCGCTCCTCGACGGCCTGCTCCGAGAGGGCCTATCGCGGGAAGAGGCGCAGGAGCGCATCTTCGTGCTGGACTCCAAAGGGCTTTTGCTGCGGGGGCGGAGGATGGAGGCCTACAAGGAGGGTTTTGCCCAGGATCCCGCGCGCATCCAGGGCTGGTCGGTGGCGGGGGAGGTGCCCAGCCTCTACGAGACCGTGGTGGGGGCCAGGGCCACGGTGCTGCTGGGCCTCTCGGGGCAGCCCGGCTCGTTCACAAGGCCCATCGTGGAGGCCATGCAGGCCCACACCGAGCGGCCTATTATTTTTCCTCTGTCCAACCCTACCAGCGCTTCGGAGGCCATACCTGAGGACCTCCTGCGCTGGACGGGGGGCAGGGCCCTGGTGGCCTCGGGGAGCCCTTTCGAGCCGGTGGAGCTCGAGGGGCAAGTCTATACCATCGGCCAGGGCAACAACGCCTTTATCTTCCCCGGCCTGGGCTTTGGGGCGGTGCTGGCCAAGGCCCGCGAGGTTTCGGATGGGATGGTGCTCGAGGCCGCCTACGCCCTCTACGACTACACCGCCAAGCACTACCCCGACCGCATCTATCCCCCCACCCAGGCTTTGCGCGAGGTAAGCCAGTACGTGGCCGCGCGGGTTATCCGCCAGGCCCTCAAGGAAGGCCTGGCCCGGGAGGAGCGCGTTCAGGGGCTGAGCTTTGAGGCCATCCAGGCCTACGTGGCCGAGCGCTTCTGGCACCCCCGCTACCTGCCCTACCGCCTGGGCCAGGGACGCTAACCAGACCTGCGAACTTCGGCATCAGGTTTTCCTATAAAATAGCCATCAAGGGCGTTTAGCCCCAGGGCATATGGACAAGGACCGTCCGGTCTACATCATCTCGGTGGCGGCTGAGCTGGTGGACATGCATCCCCAGACCCTGCGGCTTTACGAGCGCAAGGGCCTCATCAAGCCTAAGCGCTCGGGGGGCAAGACCCGGCTTTACTCCGAGCGGGATGTGGAGAAGCTGCGCGAGATTCGGCGGCTGACCCAGGAGCTGGGGGTCAACCTGGCCGGGGTGGAGGAGATCATGCGCCTCAGGGACCAGCTTTGGGCCCTGGAGAAGCGCTTTCGCGAGGAGGTGGAGCGGCTCAAGGCCGAGCTGGGAGAGCGGCTCGAGGCCCTCAAGACCCCCCCAGCCCTTCCAGCGCCGGGGGAGCGCCCAAGCCAGCCCCTCCACGACAAGGACCGTCCGGTCTACATCATCTCGGTGGCGGCCGAGCTGGTGGGGATGCACCCCCAGACCCTGCGGCTTTACGAGCGGGAGGGCCTGGTAACCCCCCGCCGCACCTCCGGCAAGACCCGGCTTTACTCCGAGCGGGATGTGGAGAAGCTGCGCGAGATTCGGCGGCTGACCCAGGAGCTGGGGGTCAACCTGGCCGGGGTGGAGGAGATCATCCGGTTGCGGGAGGAGCTGGACGCCCAGCAGAACCGAATCGAGGCCGAGATAGCCCGGCTGCGCCTGGCGCTGTTGCGCGAGATGGGCCTGAGGAAGGCCAAACCCCAGGCCGGTTAGGACCGTATACTGGGGGAGTGCGAGCCCTGTTGGTACTGGTTCTGGTGGGGTTGGGGGTCTACCTATACGCGGAGCGCTTTGGCCTGGCGGTAGGCTACGCGCCGTTTACGCCGGTTTTCCTGTGGAACTACACGGGCGAGGCGGCCAACCAGGTTCGGGCCACGGGCCTCCGCCCCTTCATCAAGGTGAAGGTCAGCGGGGAGCTGCGGCAGGGGAGCTTGGAGGTAGAGATTCGCCGCAGCGGGGAGAAGGCACCAGCCCTGCGCAAGCGCTACCAGGGGCGTTTTAGCGAGGAGCTGCGCCATCCGGTGGACGCCAACCTTTACGACGTGGTCTTCCGCTACAAGGGGGCGCGGGGCCAGGTCTGGCTGGACTGGGTGGCGGCCCGCAACGAGTTCTAGTCCCAGGGCTCTACCACCACCCGGGTCTCAATCTCGGCGTTGAGGTTGGCCGAGACCGAGCAGTACTTGGTGTGGGAGAGCTCCACCGCGCGCTCGAGGGCCTCTTTGGTCACGTTGGGCCCGCTGCCGTAGTGGGTGACCACGATATGGGTATAGCGCCTGGGGTGCTCCTCGGCCCGCTCGCCCACCACCTCCACCCGGTAGCGGGCCAGGGGCTGGCGCTTTTTCTCCATGATGTCCACCACGTCGTAGGCGGTGCACCCGGCCAAAGCGGCCAGCAAAAGCTCCATGGGGCGCAGGCCGGTGGCGGGCTGGTCGCCATCCACCATCACCTTGTCACCCTGCTCGTTGATGCCCACGAAGCGGTGTCCCGATAGGCGGTGCAGCACGACCTTTTTGGTTGCCATATCTCTCCTTTACAGGGCCTGGGCCCGAGAACCAAGGGTATTTTATCCCCTGAGGGGCAGATGGCCCCGAATGTGAGCCTAAAGACATGCCGGGGTTCTCAGGAGGGGAGATAATGCAGAACATGCACAGCCTCGAGGGCAAGGTGTACATCCTTACCGGAGGGGGCGGGGCCATTGCGGGGGCCATAGCCGAGGCTTTTACCCGGGCAGGGGCGAGGCTGGCCTTTGCCGATGCCTACGAGACCACCATTCAGGAGCGGGCCCAGCGCTATGGGGGCCGGGCCTACGTGGCCAACCTGACCCACTACCCCGACGCCGAGCACCTTGTGAGGCAGGTCAAGGCCCAGATGGGCCGCCTGGACGGGCTGATTCACACCGTGGGCGGCTTCGCCTATGCACCGGTGAAGGACAGCGAGCCGGGCCTCTACGACCGCATGTTCGACCTCAACATGCGCACTCTTTTCTACGCCACTAGGGCGGTGATCCCGGAGCTCCTTGCGCAGAAGGACGGGTTCATCGCCGGCATCTCGGCGGCGGCGGCCTGGAATGGGGTGGGCCCGGGGGTGGCGCTTTACGCTGCGGCCAAGGCGGCGGTGGCCACCTACCTGCGCTCGCTTGACGCCGAGCTCGCGGGCACCGCCATCCGGGTGGCGGTGGTCTACCCCATGGGGGCGGTGGACACCCCGGCCAACCGCAAGGAGATGCCCGAGGCCGACCCCATGGCCTGGGTGGACCCCATGGAAATCGGCGAAAGCCTGGTCTATGCGGCAAGCCGCAGCCCCAGGGGCCGGGTGGTGGAGCTGCAGATCTTTCCACCGCGCTAGCCCCCAAAAGCGCTTGAGGGTGCACCCGGGGTTCTCTTCCTGCCGGGCCTGGTTTGTGGAGGTCCGCCCGTCCCGTAGGCCCGGTGGGTTGCCTGGCGCTGCTCCCATGCCGTAGGGTGGGGGTGTGGACATATCGGCTTACGTGCAGGCGGCTGGGTATCTGGGAATTTTCGCCACGGTATTCGTAGAGACCGGGTTTTTGGTGGGGTTTTTCCTGCCGGGCGATTCGCTATTGATTGCAGTGGGGCTTCTGGCTGCAGCCGGGAAGCTGGGGCTTTCGCCGGCTCTGCTGGCCCTTCTGCTGGGCTCGGTGCTGGGCAACAACCTGGGTTATTACCTGGGTCACAGGTTGGGTCCAGCTCTTTTGCGAAGGGCCCGGGTGCGGGAGGAGGACGTGGAGCGCACCCGGCGTTTTATGGCCCGCTTTGGTCCCCTTTCGCTTTTGCTGGGCCCCTATGTTCCAGTCTTTCGGGCGATGGTGCCTTTTTTGTGCGGCGCGGTGCGGATGCCCTGGCCGCGCTTTTTCCTGCTGAGCTTTATGGGTAGCCTCCTTTGGACCCAGGGCCTAACCCTGCTGGCCTACTTTGTGGGCTCTAGGATTCCCCATCTGGAGCGCTACGTCTACCTGGTGCTGCTGGCCGGGCTGGGCTTCGCCCTGATGCTGGCTGCCTGGCGGACCTATCACCCGTTTATTCGGGGGTCTCGACCAGTTCCAAAAGCACCCCGCTCGCCCAGCGCGGATGAATGAAGGCCACCGGCCCCCCAAGGCCCGGGCGGGGGCTGGGCTCGAGCAGAGGGGCCCCCTGGGCCGCCAGGTGCTCGAGGGTGGTCTGCAAATGGGGGGTGGCGAGGGCGAGGTGGTGGAGCCCAGGCCCCCGCTTCCGAAGAAAGCGGGCCGCGGCGGTGTGGGGCTGGATGGGTTGCAGAAGCTCGATGCGGCTTGCCCCACTTTTGAGCATCCAAACCTCCAGCCCCTCCAGCCGGCCCTGGGCCTCCAGGGTATACCCCAGCCGCAGGTAGGGCTGGGCGGCCTTCTCCAAGTCTTCCACGACCAGGGCGACGTGGTGAATTCGCATGGCCCCAGGGTACCTACTCCACGGGGATGAAGGCCAGGTCTACCAGGCGCTCCTGGAAGCTGCCCAGGAAGGAGGTGCGCAGGGCGGAGGCGCTCAGGCTTGCGAGGTTGAGGGTGAGGTCGATGACGCTAAGGGCGGGGCTATCCTGCCGGGTGAGGTAGAGGAACTGGTCCTGGGCCGTGGTGGCGGCGAGGTAGCGAGTGTTTCGGGACAAAACGCTTTCCGGAGGAATCTGGAACCCCTCGGCAAAGCGGGCCAGGCCGGTGCCCAGCACCAGCAGAGGCGGGGCCCCGTTGGCGAAGCGGCGGGCTGCGATGTTGCTGTCGCGAAAGAACTGCACCTCGCTCCCAGGGTTCAGGTTCCAGGTGAGAAGCGCAGTGTCGGTGGTGGTGGGGTCGTTGTCGTCCATCAGCCCCAGCGCCAGGTTGCCGGCGAAAATCAGGTCGGTGGGGGTGGCGGCGCTGCGGGTGAAGGTGCGCTCGAGGTAGGGGTTTGTGAAGTCGTAGCGGCCCATCTGGCTTGGGGTGAGGTAGAGGAGCTGGTCGCTGGGCCCCAGGGCCAGCCGGGCAGGTGCATCCAGCCGGGTTAGGTTGGGGTCGGAGAAGTTGATGGAATCGGGCAGGGTGGTGGCGTTGTAGGGGATGAGCCAGGCTTGGTAGGCCTCGATGGGCCGGCTTTGGTCGGTGGGGGGACAGACCAAAAGCAGGCGGCTTTGCCCCGGGCGCAAATAGCCCCGGCTGCAGTCGGTGTTGAGGGGCACGTCCAGGCCGTCCAAGCTGGGGCTGCCCACGCTGTCGAGACGGAGGAGGCTGGCGTTGTAGCGCCGCAGGCGGTCAGGGGTGAGCACCCAGAGCTGGTCGTTGCCCCCTTCCAGGCTGCGGCGGTAGAAAAGGGCCACCGGTGCTGCATCCAAGGGCCAGCTTCCCACCCGTCGGGGGGGGTCGGTGCTCCCGGGTTGCAGGGTGCGGGTCTCGTAGAAGCGAATCTCGGCGGGGGTGCCGGGCTGGTTGTTGGTGAGGGTGGCAACCCCCACGGCCAGCAGGGCCCGGGTGGGTTCCTCGCTGCTGCCGGTGCAGCCGGCGAGGAGCAGGAGAAGGGGAAGGAGGGTTTTGCGCATCAGCGGCCTCCAGGCACGGGCAGGCGGATGTTGCCCGGTAGAACCAGGTTGGTGGGGTTGAGCAGGAACTCCGCGGCGTTGCCCCCCAGGGCGAAGGCGAAGCGCAGCTCCTGCTTGAGGGTGTCCAGGCTGGTCCTAAAGGCCCAGCAGCAGCGGTCGACGACCACCTCGAAGCGGGGGCGGAGCAGGGTGCCCTCCAGGTTGGGCAGCAGGAATTCCCGCCCCTCCTCGGGGGCGTTGTAGACGATGCGGAAGAAGAGGCGGGTTTTTTCCAGGCCCATGAAGCTGAAGGTGGGGCCGAACTCCCTGAGGGCCACGCGGAAACGGCCATCCAGGCGGCGCTCCAGACTCAAGAAGCCCTGCAGCGAAAGGCCCGGGGGGTCCTCGGCCCGCAGCGGGGCAGGCCAGACCTCCCACTCCCCATTTAGACGCAGGAAGCGGAGGAAGGCCAGGGTGTCGTCCTCCGGGGTCAGGGGATTTTCCGCTTCGGGGAAGTGGAACTCGGCCGAGAGCTCGCTCAGAAAGAGCTCGGGTTCGCGCACCGCCAGCCGCAGGTTGAGCCGGGGGTTGCGCAAGACGCCGCCCTGGTAGCCCCAAAGCAGGTCGGCCTGGAGCAGGTCGGCGCTGTACAGGTAGCTCAGCCGGAAGCGGCTCTCGCTGCCTGGGGCAAAGCCGATGGTGGGGGCGAAGGCCAGGGTGTGGAGGCCCAGGGTGAGCTGGAACAGCCCGTCCAGCAGGGCCGGGGTGGGGGTGGGGCTGGGGTTGGTGGTCGAGGGGAGGGGGGTGTAGGGGTGGGTGAAGCCGAGGCGCAGGCGGAGGCTGTTGGGGGGGTCCTGGAAGAACAGGTTGGCCTCGGTGCGGATGGCCTGGCCGTTGTTCAGGTCGCGGCTGTGGGCGAGGGCCAGGGTGTTGCCGGGGGGGTTGTAGCTGGCCGAGAGGTCCAGGGGGTCGAAGCGGGCGATGAGGGGAATTTGCGCGGGGGGCCGGCTCTCCTTTTCCTGCACGTCCCAGTAGCGGTAGGCGGTGCGCAAGGAGAAGTTGAAGGGAAGGGGGCTGTAGCCCAGGTTCAGGCTTAGGAGGCGGTCGAGGCCCAGCTCGAGCTGCCGCTCGTAGACCAGGTTCAGGTTGAAGGGGGCAGGGGTGAGGGCCAGGCTGGAGCGCAGCAGGTCCCAGCGCCCCTGCTCCAGGTCGCGAGCAGCCCGGGCGGTGAGGTTGAGCCAGGGGAGGGGCCTGGAGCCCAGGGTCAGCTCGGCCGGGGGGTCGAAGCGGTTGTTCTCCAGGTCGCGGCTCACCCGCGCGGTGAGGGAGAAGAGGGGGTCGGGGTTGAAGCCCAGGCTGCCCTCGATGGAGCTTGCCCTCCGCGGCCGCTCGTAGTCGAACTGGAAGGGGGTTTCGCCCTCCACCACGCTGCGGCTGGCGTTCAGGTTCAGGCTAAAAGGCCCCAGGCGCTGGCCCAGGCTGGCCCGGGTCTCCCAGCGGATGAGCCGCTCAAACTCGGTGGGGTTGCCGTTTTCGTCCTGGTTCTGGGTGCTGTAGTAGCGCCCGATGAAGGTATTTTCCACGCTGAAGCTGAGGCCCGGCCACGGGGGAGCAGGCCGGTAGCTTTCACGGTGCTCCACCCAAAGCCGTCCGGCGCCGATGTAGGGGCCAAGCCGTCTGGCGGAGCGGTTCAGAGGGTTGGACGGGGCTTGGTAGTAGCCCAGCAAAAGCCGGCCCGTGAGGCGGAACTCCCCCTCGAGCCCCCGGGGAAAGCTCACCTCCACCTCTGGCAGGCGCTGGGGGGTGGAGCGCTCGTTGGGGGGAGCCAGGGGGTTGTGGTCGATGTAGCCGTCCAGGGTGAAGCGGTAGAGGGGCTCGCCCTGGCGGGTGGCGGCCTCCAGCAGAAAGGTGGTGTAGTCGGGCTGCCCCCCTGCCCCGGCCAGGAAGCGGGGCTCAACCTGGGGGGCGTCGTCGCGCAGCACCAGACCTTCCAGCCGCCAGCCGGGCTCTTCCAGCTTGTAGCTGAAACGATATTTGAAAATACCATCCTTGCGCGGGTCGCTGTCAGGCGGGACCACCCCGGCGGGCGGGGGCAGGTAGAGGAACTGGTAGCGCTCTGCCGCGGCCCCTACCCCGAAGTGGTCGAAGCCGAAGCCCCATCCCCGGCGCTCGAAGTAGCGCAGCAGGGTGAACCCGATGCCAAAATCGCTCACGTAGGGCAGGTCGGCCAGCACGAACACCCCATCGGCGTCGCTTTGGCCGAACTCCAGCTTGGGGCGCCGCTCGTTCAGGAAGAAAAGGAGCACCGGCAGGTACAAAGTCCGCTCCCCACGCAGCAAAACCCAGACCCCCCGGGCGATGATGCGGTCGCCGGGGTAGAGCAGCACCTCCTGGGCCTGGAAGGCGTAGTCGGCCACCTCGTGCTCGCAGCGCTCGCAGGGGGTGAGGTAGCCCTGCTGCAGCAGGATCTGCCCTGCAGCCCGCTGGCAGACCGGGCCGGTGAGGTAGAAGTCGCCCGACTCAATCCTGACCTCGATGGCCTCAAAGCTCTCGTCGCCGGTGTAAAGCTCCAGCTCAGCAGCTTCGATGCGCTGACCCTGCTTGTCCTGGTAGAGCACCCCGCCCAGAAGCAGCAGGCGTTTGCGGGTGCGGTTGTAGACCACCCGGGGGGCCTCGATGCGCTCACCATCCCGGTCCATCCGCACCGGGTTACCCAGCAGGATGATGAGCTCTTCTCCTTCTTCGTTGCGCAGCTCCAGCCGCTCGGCCTCCAGAATTTTTAGCCGCTTTCCCCCTTCCTGGGCCGAAGCCAGGCTCAAAAGAAGCAAAACGAGGAGGCCCCAGCACCTCATCGCCGCCCTACCCGCAAAAGAACCAGCCCGGCAATGGCATAGAGCAGGTTGGGCCCCCAGGCGGCCAAAAGGGGCGGGATCACCCCCTGCTCGCCCATGATCCGCCCCACGCTCCAGGTGGCGTAGTAGATGAAGGTGAGCACCACCACCCCCAGCATCCCCAGGCTGCGGCTGCCCCCCAGCAGAAAAAAGGCCAGCCCCACGGCGAAGAGGGCGAAGGCGTAGACCGCCGCCGGCTCGGCCCATTTGCGATGCAGCGCGGTGAGCTCGGCGTGGTAGGGCAGGCCCTGGGCGCGGTACTGGGCGATGCGCTGGCGCAGTTCGGCCACAGTGAGGCTGAAAAGCCCCCCGGGGGGCTCGAGGGATAGCTCCACCAGGGGCACCACCGCCCGCTCAAAGCGGGCCACCGTGCGGGGCCGGGCCCCCTCGTAGGTTACCCGCAGCCCCTCCGAGAGCACCAGAGCCCCTTCCTGGAAGCGGCCCTGCTGGGCTATGAGCACCTCCTCGGCGGTAATCACCCGCACCTCCCCAACGCCCTCGCCCACCTGGCCCACATACACGATGCGCCCGTAGGCATCCACCAGCCGGCTCCCCGGCTGCAGCAGGGCCCGCGGCTTTTGCAACACCGCCTGGCGCAGGACGCTCTGCCCTTGCTGCAGGCTTCTGGGCACCAGGCTGTCGGCGGCCAAAACCGCCAGGCCGAAGAGAAGGGTGCCCATCAGCAGGATGGGGAAGAGCACCCGCAGCTTAGGGATGCCGCCCGCCAGCATGGCCTTGAGCTCCGACTCCTCGCCCATGCGCGAGAGCACCAGCAAAAGCGCGAACAAGAAGGCCAGCGGCATTCCCCGCACCAGGGCCTCGGGCACCCGGAAGGCCAGGTACTGGCTCACCACCAGCGGGTCGGCCCCCCGGGCCAGCAGGGGGGCCAGCACCTCATACAAAGCCCCGCCCAGCAGGGCCAGCACCACCACCGCCAGCGCCCCCAGCAGCGAGGCCCCCACCTCGCGCACCAGGTAGCGGTCAAGGGTGGTCATCGGGCCAGCCTCCAAGTGCCCAGGAGGGCCAAAACGCCGTAGACCAGGTTGGGCAGCCAGGCCCCGTAGGCGCTCCACAGGTCGAAGCGGGCGAGCTGGGCTGAGAAGGTGAAGAGCGTCCAGTAGCCGAAGATAAGGGCTACTACGGCTATGAAGGCCCAGGCCGCCTCGCGCAAAGCAAGTCCCACCACCACCGCCAGCCAGGCCAGCACCACCGTGCCCACCGCGTTGGCGTAGCGCCGGGCCAGGGGAAAAACCGCCGCGGGGTCGGCCCTGGCCGCAGCGGAGAGCTGGGGCAGGGGCATGGCCTCATAGGAAAGGGCCCTGGGTTCCACCCCCACGGGAAAGGGCAGGGGGTGAACGGCCTCCTGGAAGACCTGGCCGCTGGGGTCTACGCGGTAAGCGTTCTCCAGCCGCCAGGCCCCTTCCAACCAGGTGCCCCGTTCTGCGCTCCAGATGGCCCCGCCGGGCTCTATCACCCGGATGCCTTCGAGCCGGGCTCCTTCGGCCGAGGGGTAGATGCGCTGGGCGTAGTAGACCCCGAGCCCTTTGGGGGTGTAGGTGCGCTCGCTGAGCACCCCAGAGGGCTCCGAGCCATAGTAAATCTTGTACTGCAAGGCCTCGAAGCGCTCCTGGGCAATGGGTTTGACCCAGCCCTCGTTCAAGAAGACCACCCCCCCCACGAGGCTCGCCACCAGCAGCACAGGTCCGATAAAGCGCAGGGGGGGCACCCCTCCGGCGTAGGCAGCCTTGAGCTCGGACTGGCGGATCCAGCGGGCCAGCGCCACCAGCAGGGCGAAGACCAGGCCCAAGGGCAGGGCGATGCCCAGGGTGTGGGGCACCCGGTAGGCCACTATCAGGGCTATTTCGCTAGGTGGGGTTTTGGCTCGCAAGAAAGCCCCCGAGAGCGAGGAGAGCAGGTCGAAGGTAATCAGACCTACGAATAGCAGCACCCCCAGCAGATACAACGACAACGTTTCGCGCAACAAATAACGCTGCAACATTCCAGAGCGAAGTATAAGGTGCGCTTCGGTGAGAAGCGGCCAATTTGACCCTCCACAGCGATAGTCTCGAGGGGTTCGGGCAGTTTGGGATGGGCTTTGACCGGTCGTGGTTAGCCCGAAAACCGGCGTGTGGGGCTTTTATCAAGCTTTATTCATGCACAAACCGCAAGGCTTCCACGAGCCGCTCGGCAAAATCCGGGGGGTAGTCGTGCCCCAGGCCCTTCACCACCTCGAGCCGCACCTGCAATCCCTGGGCCTTCAACTCGTTGGCCACCAGGGTAATGTGGGCTCTGGCGGGATCGTCTTCCCCGGTGATGAAAACCCCCTTGAGCCCTTTTTGCACGGCAGCCTCGAGGTGCGGTAGCAAAGGCTCCAGGGCCCCAGCGCCCACCACCGCCACGAACCCCCGGCTGGGCAGGGCCTGTTCCAGCGTCAGGCGTACCGCCAGCCCGGCCCCCTGCGAGGCCCCGGCCAGCACCAGGGTCTGAGAGAGAGGGTGTTGGGTCTGTAGGAGCGTATAGGCCTGCTGGGCCTCTTGTTTGGCCTGTGCGTAGTCGTCCCAGCAATACCCCCAGGGCCCCTCCACCTGGCCCGACTGCAACAGGGCCAGCAGCACCCCGTGCTGGCTAAGGGGCTGCCAGTGGGGAGCGGTTTCCTCCAGGTTGCTCCCCCGCATGTGAAAGGCCAGCAACAGGGGGGCTGGGGTGCTGGGGTTGGGCGGCGGAAAGACCCGGAGCCTGGGCTGGGCCATAAGCTGAGCCTGCTGTTTGCGGGTCTGGCAGACCTCGAGCAGGGTCTTGAATTCGGGCAGTTCTTGCAAGCCGGCCAAGTCGGCATCCTGCTGGAGGCGCTCCGGATTCCACCACAACCCCTCTTCCAGCCCCGCCTGTAAAACCCCCAGGGCTTCTTGGGGACGCTCCAGAAGCGACAAAAAACAGGCTTCCCAGAACGTGAGGCGGGCGGCCTGACCGGGAAAATGACGGCGGGCCCGGCGGGTTTGCATGAGGGCTTCTTCCAGGCGTTTTTGCCCGTACAAGCCAAATATTTCTCGTTGAATTTGGCTAAAGTCAGCGTTCATCTACCAACACTATAAAAAAAAGCGCCCCCGGCTCCCTGACGGCACCCGCTCCGTGGCGCTTAGGGCTGCTGCCTTCCGGCCCTGACCCGGTTCACGCTGGTGCGCCGCGTCAGACCGAGGACGCGAACCCAAGCATAGCACAATGCCCCCCGGGTGCAAGGGGCCTTTTTTGCAGCGGGAACAGTCACCCCTAAAATTCGAGCGAAACGCCTCTTTTTCGTTCTGATTTCGCCAGGCTTTATCTTGTTCTTGCCCAACGAGGAGCTTCGCGGGCGGAGGGTGCCTTAGCAGCCTGGTCCCCTTGCTCTAGCGCACCCAGATCCCCGCTACGTAGGCGCAGGGTTCAACCTTGCAGGAGACCATGTCTACCCGGTAGCGGAATTGGGCAGTGCGGATGGGTGTGACCCTGACCAAAGGCTCATCGTCGGGTGCGGTGTCGGCGTCGATCAGGTTGTTGTTTTCGTCGAAGAGGGTCAGGTCAAGGTCGTCGCAGTCGTCGTCGCAGGCGGCCGTGATCCAGTACGTACGACCCGCCTCGAGCCGTACGCGCACGAACTGGCTCCTGCCCTGGTACAGATGGTCGTACACCCGGTTGAACAGCTCCTGCGCTGCTGGATGAATAAGGTTGTTCTGCTGGTACCTGCGGGCCTGGGCGGTCAGATAACCGTCGAGCTGCGAGCGGCTTTGGCTGAGGCCTATCGATAGACCCAGCAAAACCAGGGCGAAATTCAGCCTTGAGGCCTTGTTCATAATACTCCCTTCCGCTGGCTCACATGTTTGGGGGAGGGCTTTAGCCGGTTGGCATGGGGCTCAGCTAAGATTAGCTTAGCCCAACAGGGGGCCCAGGCAGGGTTATTTGACCAAATTCGGTTGCGTATAATCACTCCCATGGAGGTGGCGGCCCTCGAGGCCATCCAGCTTTCCAAGCGCTACGGGCGAAAGCCTGTTTTAGAGGGCATCAGCTTTTCGGTGCGCCCGGGCGAGGTGTACGCCCTGGCTGGGCCCAACGGCTCGGGCAAGACCACCCTAATCCGGTTGCTCACCGGGCTGGCCTTTCCCACCTCGGGGGTGGTGCGGATGCTGGGGCAGGACGTCTACAACGGAGGGTATGCGGCCCGGCGAGTCCTGGGAGCGGTGGTGGAGGCCCCGGCGGCCTTCTACCCCCACCTCACCGGGCGGCAGAACCTGGAAATGGTGGCCTTCCTCACCGGGATGCCCCGGCCCGAGGCCCGCATCCGCGAGGTATTGGCCAGGCTCGAGCTTCTGGCGGTGGCCGACCAGCCGGTGCGCACCTACTCCTTGGGCCAGCGCCAGCGGCTGGGCCTGGCCTCGGCCATCCTGCACGAACCGAAGATCCTCATCCTGGACGAGCCCACCAGCGGCCTTGACCCCCAGGGCATTAGCAAGGTGCATGAAATTCTCGCCGAGCTAGCCTGGACGGGGGTGGCGGTCCTCCTTTCCACCCACCACCTGCGCGAGGTCTCGGCCTATGCCGACAAGGTGGGCATCCTGGGGGGAGGACGGCTTTTGGAAGAGGTTCGGCTCGGGACCAAGGGCGAGACCTACCGCCTGCGGGTGGATGACCCCCCCAGGGCTGCGGCTTTTCTCAAGACCGTGCCCGGTGTGCAAAATGTGAGCCTGCGGGATGTGAACGTTATCTTCGAGGGTTCGCCCAATGTGGCCCTGGCCGCCTTGGTGCGGGAAAACTTCCAGGTGCAGTTCCTGGAACCTGACTACTTCGACCTGTACGAGTACTACCGAGAAAGGGTGCGGCGTGCTTGAAGAGGGAAGGGGCCTGTGCTGCGGATATTAGTCTGGGAGTTTGGCAAACTTGCCCGTTTACGTTCGGTGCAGATCGGCCTGTTGGCCGCGTCGGTGCTGCCCTTTCTTTGGGCCTTCGCCCCTGGGCTTCGGGCCCAGTACAGGATCGAGCTGGTCTCGGGCTGGCAGATTCCAGCCTTCTCGCTTTTTACCGGGATGGACTTCCTCTTCCCCTTCCTCACCGCCATGGCCGCTGCCGAGGTGCTGGGGGCAGAGGTCTCCATGGGCACCCTCAAATCGGTCCTGCTCCGCCCGAGCCCAAGAAGCCGTCTGCTGGGGGCCAAGCTTTTGGTGGTGCTCGCCTACCCCTTCCTCCTGCTGGCGGTTAGCCTGGTGGGCTCGCTGCTGGCCGGCCTGCCCTTTGGGCTGGGCGGCTTCATGGGGGGGACCGGTTTGGGCCCTGGAAGCTTCGCCGGCACAGGCCAGCTTCTGACCCCAGGGGCAGCGCTTTGGGAGGTGTTGCGGGCCCACATTTTGGCCGGGGTGGTGCTCTGGCCGCTTTCGGCCTTGGCCCTTTTGTACGCGGTGATCTTTCTCAGCACCACCTCAGCGGCGCTGGCGGCGGTTTCCACCCTGCTTTTGATGCGCCTTCTGGTGGCTTTCCCCGCCTTGCAGCCCTTTTTGCTCACCACCTACCTCGACCTTTACGTAAGGCCCGAAGCGGTTTCGTTGGGCCTGCCCTTGCTCGTGATCTACACCCTGGGCTTCTCGGCTCTGGCCCTTCTCATCTTTGAGCGCAAGGACATCTGAGGGCTTCCAGCCGCGACCCTTTGGTCGTAGGCTTGGGGTATGGGCAAGCTAACCCATTTCCAGGATGGCAGGCCCCGCATGGTGGACGTGAGCGAGAAGCCGGCCACCCTGCGCACGGCCACCGCCGAGGCCAGCGTGCGCCTTACCCCGGAGGCGGTCGAGGCTTTGCGCGAGGGCGGGGTAGGGAAGGGCGACCCCCTGAGCGTGGCCCAGCTTGCGGGCATTCTAGCAGCCAAAAAAACTGGGGAGCTGATTCCCCTGTGCCATCCCCTGCCCATCACCAGCGCAGACGTGGAACTTCGCTTCCTGCCAGAAGAAGCCCGGGTGCACATCACCGCCACGGTCAGGACCAAGGCCGAAACCGGGGTGGAGATGGAGGCCCTGACTGCCTGTGCGGTGGCCGCGCTCACCGTCTACGACATGCTCAAAGCGGCCAGCAAGGGCCTGGAAATCACCGAACTGCGCCTTTTGCACAAAGCAGGGGGCAAGTCGGGGGAGTGGCGGCGTGGGGCGGACCAGGGTGAAATTTGAAGAGCCCACGATGCGGGCCCTGTCCCGCCGCTACGGCCCGGCGCCCTTCGCCCCCCATCCCTTCCCCCGGGTGCCTCCCTACCAGGCCTTGCTGCGCTCGATTGTGGGCCAGCAGCTCTCGGCGCGGGCGGCTGGGGCTATTTGGGAGCGCCTCAGGACCCGTTATGCCCCGGTGCCGGGGGTGCTGGGTGGGGTGGCCCCCGAGGAGCTGCGGGCCCTGGGCCTTTCGCAGGCCAAGGTCCGCTACGTGCAGGCCCTCTCCCGCTTCGCCGCGGCTGGGGGGCTGGAGGGTCTGGCGGCCCTGCCGGACGAGGAGGTGCTTCGCCGCCTGACCCAGCTCGAGGGGATTGGGGCCTGGACGGCGCAGATGTTCTTGATGTTCGGGCTGGGCCGCCCTGATGTTTGGCCGGTGCAGGACCTGGGTATTCGCAAGGCGGCCCAGCGGTTTTACGGGGTGGCCGGCCGGAACGGCCTCGAGGCCCTGGGCGAGCGCTTTCGCCCTTACCGCTCCCACGCAGCGTGGTATTTGTGGCGGGCTTTGGAAGGGGGTGCGGGGTGATTTTTCCCCTGATGCAGGCCCCCCCTACCGGCGAGGTGGCCCAGTTGCAGGCCCTCGAGCGCGCGGGGTTCCGGGTGGCCCCCACCTGGGTGCTGGTGGGCATAGAGGTCGAGTTCTACCAGCTTGGCAACCTGGCCGAGCAGATTCGGCGGGCCTTCCAGGGGGTGTTTGGGGCCCGGCTGGACGAGGAGCGGCTCGAGCAGGCCTGTGCCTTTGCCGAGCGGCTTTTGCGGGAGTCCTACCTGCTGCCCGAGCGAGCCGAGGCCATCCGAAAGGCCCTGCCCGAAGCCCTGCTCCTGGTGCGCTACGCAGGCGAGCCGCCCTTTGGCCTCGAGGCCGGCAGCCAGGCTGCGCTCTGGGCGCTCAAGCGGCTTTGGGCCAGCCGCTGGCAGGTGGACGCGGTGCTGGCCCGCGAACCCCAGCTTGCCCCTCCTGAAGCCCCCACCCTGGTGCAGCAGGTGGGCCCTGAGCTGACCCTAGACGCTGGGTTGGCAGAGGAAGCCGCAAGGGTGCTGGGCCGGCCGGTGCGGCTTTGGAGCAGCGGGGGCTGGGTGGTGCGGGTGGGGTGGGTGTGAGAAAATCGGCAAGCGATGTACGATAGCCACCTGCACACCCCCCTTTGCAAGCACGCGGTGGGCGCGCCGGCCGAGTACCTCGAGGCGGCCCGGCGAGCTGGGCTCAAGGGCCTGGTCTTCACCGACCACAGCCCCATGCCCCCCTGGTTCGACCCTGAGGTGCGCATGGAGCTGGGGGAGCTGCCCTTCTACCACGCCGCGCTCGAGCGGCTGCGGGCGGAGGCGGGCGATTTTTACGTGGGCATCGGCCTGGAAGCCGACTTCCACCCCGGCACCGAGTACTTCGTGCAGCGCCTCCGGGCCCGCTACCCCTACGACTACCTGATCGGCTCGGTGCACTACCTGGGGGCCTGGCCCTTCGACAACCCCCGCTACGCCGCCGAGTTCGAGGAGCGAGATTTGCGCCAGGTCTACCGGGCCTACTTCGCTCTGGTGGCCGAGGCGGCCAAAAGCGGTCTTTTCCACGCCATCGGCCACCTCGACCTGCCCAAGGTGCTGGGCTACCGGCCCCCGGAGGGGTACGCCGACCTGGCCGAGGAGGCTTTGCGGGTGATTGCGGAAGAGGGGCTGGCCCTGGATGTGAACACCGCGGGCTGGCGCAAGAAGGCGGCAGAGCTTTACCCGAGCCCCGAGCTTCTGGCCCGGGCCTTTGAACTGGGTATCCCGGTGGTGCTGGGCTCCGATGCCCACCGGCCAGAGGAGGTGGGCTACCGCTTTGCTGAGGCGGTGGCTTTGCTGCGCAGGGTGGGCTACCGCGAGGCGGTGGTATTTCGGGAAGGAAGGCCGCAGCGCTACTCGCTGGAGGAGCTATGAACCGCAAGGAGCTGGCCGGGATGCTGGCCTACGCCGCCGACCTGATGGAGGTCCTGGGCGAGGGGGAGTTTCGCGCCAGGGCCTACCGGGCGGCGGCCCGCAGTCTGGAGCAGGTGGAGGACGACCTTACCCGCCTGGCCGCCCAGGGATTCCGGGGGGTGAAGGGGGTGGGGCCGGGGCTGGCCCCGATGCTCAAGGCCATCGTGGAGAGCGGGGAGTTTCCCTACCTGGCGGAGCTCGAGGCCCGCGTGCCCCCCGGGGTGCTGGCGCTCTTTCGGGTGCAGGGGTTGGGCCCCAAGCGCATCCGCACACTTTGGGAAAACGGCGTGGATAGCCTGGAGGAGCTGGTGCAATGGGCCGAGGCCGGGCAGCTGCGCACCCTGCCGGGGTTCGGGGCCAAGAGCGAGGCCAGCCTTCTGGAGGCTGCCCGCTACGCCCTGCAAAGCCAGCGGCGGGTGCTCTTGCCGGTGGCGTTGGAGGCGGCCGGGCTCCTCCTTGCCGATCTGCAACAGGCTGGGCTGCGGGCCGAGCTGGCCGGCAGCGCCAGGCGGGGCCTGGAGACGGTGGGCAACCTCGACCTGGTGGCGGTGGCCTCCCCTGGGGCGGTGCGGGAAGCCCTAGGCCAGCATGCCGAGAGCCTGCAGGGTAATGTGGTGCAGGGCCGGCTGGAGGGGCTACCCCTGCGGGTCTTCTGCACTGAGGCGGCTTCTTTTGGCACCGCGCTGGTGCAGGCCACCGGGTCCCAGGCCTGGCTGGAAGCCCTGGGCCCCCTGCCGCCGGCCTGCCCCACCGAGGCGGCGGTCTTTGAAGCCCTGGGGCGGCCCTTTGTGCCCCCTTACTGGCGCGAGAAGGAGCACATCGGCCTCGACCCCCCGGCCTCTCCCCTGGAGCCCCACCAGCTCCAGGGGGTCATCCACCTGCACACCACCTACTCCGATGGCAGCGCCAGCCTGCGCCAGATGGCCGAGGCCGCCCTGGTCCAGGGGTACCGCTACATGGTGGTCTGCGACCACTCCCGAAGTGCGGCCTATGCCGGGGGGCTTTCGGTGGAGGCGGTGCTGCGGCAGTGGGCCGAGATTGACCGGCTCAACGCCGAGCTGGCGCCTTTTCGCATTCTGAAGGGCATCGAGTCGGAGATCCTGCCGGATGGTTCGCTCGACTACCCCGAGGAGATGCTGGCCCGCTTTGAGGTGGTGGTGGGCAGCCTGCACAGCGCTCTTTCCCTGGAACCGGCCGAGCAGACCGAGCGGCTTTTGCGCGCCCTGGATAACCCCTACCTGAGCATCCTGGGCCACCCTACCGGTCGGCTCTTGCTGCGCCGCAGAGGGGCTTCAGCCGACTGGGAACGGGTGCTGGAGAGGGCTGTGAGGAACCGGAAAATCGTGGAGTTCAACTGCAACCCGGCCCGCCTCGACCTGGACTGGCGGCTTTTGCTGGCCTGGCGGGGGCACCTCAACTTCTCCTTGGGCCCCGATGCCCACAGCGTGGAGGGCCTGGCCGATATCCGCTACGGTCTGCTGTACGCCAACAAGGCCGGCCTCGCGCCCGCCCAGGTGGTCAACACCTGGCCTCCCGAGCAGCTTATAGCAGCGAAGAAGGGTCCCTGAGCTACGCCCCTGCCTCTTTCAGGAGCTCGGCCTCGCGCGCAAGGTAGGCCCTGAGCACGTCGGAAACGGTCACGATGCCCACCAGTTGCCCCTCTCGCACCACCGGGAGGCCCCCCACTTTGTGCTCCAGCATCAGCTTGGCTGCGGCCTGCAGGGGCAGATTCTCGCCAATGGTGATGGGATCTGGGGTCATGATCTCGCCCACCTTGAGCTGGGCGATCAGGTAGTGAAGCTCCCAGATGGAAAGCGAGCTGGCGTCGGAAGGCATGGCCTCTTTCAGGTCGCGGTCGGTCACGATGCCCACCAGCCGCCCATCCTTCACCACCGGCAGCCGGCGGAAGCCTCCCTTCTTCATAAGCTGGGCTGCCTCGGGCACGCTCGCCTCCGGCGTGACCACCTGGGGGTTGGGGGTCATGAAGTCCTTGACCAGCATGGGAACCACCTCACCCCCAGGCTACCTCTGGGGGTGGGGGGCAGATGTCTCGGGTCTAGAAGACCCGGGCGCCCAGCGGCACCTCGCGCTCCGCTGAGAGCAACACCACCCGCCCTTCGGCGTCGGGCAGGCCCAGCACCAGCACTTCGGAGGCGAACCCTGCGATGTTGCGGGTGCCTAGGTTGGTCGCGCAGATTACCAGCCGGCCCACCAGCGCCTCCGGGGTGTAGAGGTCGGTGATCTGGGCGCTGCTTTGCTTGATGCCAAAGGGGCCCAGGTCAATCCAGAGCTTGTAAGCCGGTCTGCGGGCCTGTTCGTGGGGGAGGGCTTTTTGAATACGGCCGACGCGCAGCTCGAGGAGCTGGAAGGCTTCGTAGGGCGTCATGGGGAAAGTTTCTGCCTTCTGCCGCTCGCAGTCAACCACAGGGGGGCGGGGCTATACTCTAAGAAGGTATGCAACGCTTGTTGGACCAGGCGGCCTTGCTCATCCAGCAGGCCGGCGAGCGTCCCCCGCAGCAGGCGCTTGTATCGCTGCAGGACTCGCTGGGCCTTTTAGAGGCGGTGCGCCCCTCCAAGGAGCGCGACGGGATGATGGCCCTGGCCTATCTGCGTTTGGCCCAGGTTCAGTTGGAGCTGGGCAGGCCCCAGGAGGCCGAGCGGGCCTTCATGCTGGGCTACAGCTACGCCCGCACCTCGAGGGAAGCACGGGTGCGTCGTTTGGCGGAGCGGCTTAGCCCGATGTTCGCAGGAGAGGCCCAGGGATAAATGTCCCTCGGGCAGAGGCCATACTTTGCATGGAGGCAACGACTGCAATGGGAGAATTGCTAGGAGATCTGGCCGCCGCCTTCATCGGCCTTTCGGGGGTGGCGGTGATTGTGGGCGTCGTTCTTATCCGGCGTGGCGACCGGGTCTGGCACCCCCGGGTTATGCTGGTGGCCACCGCTTTTGCCGCGCTCTTTTTGGTCTTCTACCTGCTCAAGTGGGGTCTTTACGGCACCACCCGCTACGCCGGCCCGGAGGAGTGGCGGACAGCCTACTACGCCCTGCTTATCAGCCACACCGTCCTGGCTGCCCTGAACGGCCCCATGGTTTTGTGGCTCCTCTACAACGCCTTCAAGCGGCGTTTCGCGGTGCATAGGGCCTGGGCCCGCTGGACCGTGCCGGTCTGGCTGTATGTGGCGGTCACGGGTTGGGTGATCGATATCGTGCTCAAGCGCTACGGGGAGCCGGCAGGGGGCATCGGCTTCTGAACCGAGGACCCGGCCCTAAGGCCGGGTCCTCCTCTTCTAGCGCTTGGCCAGGGGAACGTAGGGCAGGTCGAGCTTGCCGGTGTACTGGGAGTCGGGGCGCAACAGGCGGTTGTCGGTTCGGGTGTATTCCAGAATGTGGGCGCACCAGCCCGAGATGCGGGCCACCGCGAAGATGGGGGTAAAGAACTCCAGGGGATAGCCCAGGTCGGAGTAGACCACTCCGGAGTAGAAGTCCACGTTGGGGTAGATGCCCTTGGGGTTGTAGATGGCCCCTGCCTGACGCTCGAGCTCTTTCAGGATGGCGTACTCCTTGCTGTGCCCGTGCTTCTCGGCCACCATGCGGGCGTACTTGTCTAGTACCCCGGCCCGGGGGTCGTAGGACTTGTACACCCGGTGGCCCATCCCCATCACCCGGCCCCGCTTGGCCTGGAGCTGGGCCAGCCAGCTCGAGACGTTCTCGGGGGCGCCAATCTCGGCAATCATCCGCATCACCGCTTCGTTGGCCCCGCCGTGGCGCGGCCCTTTGAGGGCCCCCACCGCGGCCACAATGGCGCTGTAGATGTCGGCCTGGGTGGAATAGGTGGCAATCGCGGTAAAGGTGGAAGCGTTGAAGCCGTGCTCAGCCTGCAGGATCAGGGCCACGTCCATCAGCTTGGTTTCTTCCTTGCTGGGCACCCGACCGTTGGACATGTAGAGGAAGTTGGCCGCGTGGGAGAGGTTCTTACGCGGGGCTAGGATTTTCTGTCCCTCGCGGTGGCGCTTGGTGGCCGCTACGATGGTGGCGAACTTGGCGATGAGGGAGATGGACTTCTCGTAAAGGGCTTCGGGCGAGACGTCGGCCTCGGTCTCGTCCGCCATGCCCAGCTCGCTCACCGCGGTGCGCAGCATGGACATGGGGTGGGCGTTTTTGGGGAACTGCTTGATCTGCTTGATGATAGATGGCGGCAAGGCCCGCTGGGCGGCCAGCTTGGCGCTGAAGGCCTTGAGCTCGGCCTTGGTGGGTAGTCGCCCGTGCAAAAGTAGGTAGGTGACCTCCTCAAAGGTGGAGTGCTCGGCCAGGTCCTGGATTTTGTACCCGGCGTAGTAGAGCCGGCCCTGCTCCCCATCGATAAAGCACAGGCTGCTTTCGGTGAAGATGACGTCTTCCAGTCCTCTTGCAATCGTTGCGGTCGCTGCCATGGCTTCTCCCTACTGAGGCTACACCTCTGTGTACCCTAACGGGATTTTTACACCGAAGTCTCGCAGAGAAGCTCGTAATCTTGCAGTGTAGTTACACTGGGATGCTCGCCGCACACCGGGCAGTCGGGCCGTCGGTGAAAACGCACGGTGTGAAAGCGGGCTTTGAGCCCGTCGTAGTGGAGCAGCTTGCCGGAGAGCACCTCCCCCAGGCCCAGCAGCACCTTGAGGGCCTCGGTGGCCATCAGGCTGCCCACCACCCCCGGGAGTACGCCAAAGACACCGGCCTCGGCGCAGGAGGGCACGCTGTGAGGCGCGGGCGGCTTGGGGAAAAGGCAGCGGTAGCAGGGCCCGCCTTGGTAGTGGAAGACCGAGAGCTGTCCCTCGAACTGGTGAATGGCCCCGTAGACCAGGGGCTTTCCAAGCAGTACGCAGGCATCGTTGACCAGGTAGCGGGTGGGGAAGTTGTCGCTGCAGTCCAGGACCAGGTCGTAGGAGGCCAGGATGGGAAGAGCGTTTTGGGCGGTGAGCCGCACCGGGTGGGTTTCTATCTGGATGTGGGGGTTCAGGTCTTGCAGGCGCGAGCGGGCCACCTCGGCTTTGGGCTGGCCGATGGAGGGGGTATCGTAGAGCACCTGGCGCTGCAGGTTGGAGAGGTCTACCCGGTCCATCTCCACCAAACCCAGCCGGCCCACCCCGGCGGCGGCCAGGTAGAGCAGCGCCGGCGCGCCGAGCCCTCCGGCCCCCACCACCAAGACCGCGCTCTGCCTGAGCCGGGCCTGGCCTGCCCCCCCCACGCCGGGTAGCACGATGTGCCGGGCGTAGCGGTCGAGCTCCTCTTTGCTCCACATACCTCCAGCCTATCCCAAGCGGCCTTCCCGGGAAGGAAGGCGGCTCACAGCCCGAGCACCCGGTGGGGGGTGGCGATCAGGTCCACCCTGCGTTCAGCAGGGCAGGGGAGTTTTTCGAAGAGCATCAGGGTGTGGGCCAGGGTGGCCCAGGGGGCCGGCACCTCCAGGTTCTTGGGGGGAAAGCCGTAGCCCTTGCCCAGCCATCCCCGCTCCTCGTCCACGGCCACGCTGCCCACCAGCACCAGATCGATGGGCACCTGGGCCAGCTCAACGGGCTGCCCCAGCCGGGCTGCCTCCCGCACCCGCCTGAGCTGGGAGGGCGACAGCCCTGCTAGGCTCAGGTACTGGCCTGCCCGGTCGGGGTGTGGCAGGATGACCATCTTGCCGGCCTGCATAGCGGCCTCGCGCAGGGGCTTGAGCACCTGGTCGGGTCCGGCCAGCACCACCCGGGCCTCCTGCCAGAGGGGAAGGGCCATCAGCCGTTCGGCGGCCCGCCGGGCCCCCACGAAGTTGGGGTGGTGGCCGTGGGGTGGGGTAGGGTAGAGGGCGGCTTGGTGCCGGGCCAGGGCGTTCCAGACCATCTCGCGCACCTCGCCTTGGTTCACGGGGGCAGTTTAGCAAAGCGCAGGGGCTGGAGCTCGTCCAGCCCTTGCAGGTAGCTGCGGTAGGCCTCGAGGGCCGCCTTGCGCTCGGCTTCTGTCATCTCCAAGGGGCCATAGACGATGAAAGGGGGGAGGACCTCCATGCCGCAGTAGGCCAGGACGCCGTAGTGGATGGGTTCCAGCACCCGCATCAGGTTCCGCTCGGGGGCCTCTTGGTAGTAGGCCTCGCGGGCCCCCACGGTGACGGAGAGCAGGGCCTTTTTGCCTCGCAGCAGGCCGCTTTCGAAGCTATGGGCCTCGTCGTAGGCGAATCCGTAGGCCAGCACCCGGTCTACCCAGCCCTTCAGGATGGCGGGCATGCCGTACCACCAAAGGGGGAACTGCAGCAGGAGCAGGTCGGCCCGCCGCAGTTTTTCCATCTCGGGTTTGACCGCCTCGAGCTGCCCCTGGAGCTCTTCTTGCGATAGAACCGGGTTGAAGCGCTGGGCGTACAGGTCGGAGAGCAGCACGCTGTGGCCGGCCTGGCTCAGCGCGCGCAGGGCCATGTCCCGCATGGCTGCGTTGAAGGAGTGGGGGTTGGGGTGGGCATAGACGATGAGCGCGTTCATTGGGCTAAAGCCTACGTCCGGGCATCTTCACCTGCAAGCAATCTGCTAGAGTGTTTTGTTAGGCCCCGGAATCCCTCCGGTCGGCCCAGGGGTGCCCATGAAGACCCACATTGTCACCTACGGTTGCCAGATGAACGAGTACGACACCCATCTGGTGAAAAGCGAGCTGGCCTCGCTGGGGGCCGAATTCGTGGATACCTGGCAGGAGGCCGACTTTGTGCTGGTCAATACCTGCGCGGTGCGGGGCAAGCCCGTCGAGAAGGTGCGCTCGCTATTGGGCGAGCTGCGCAAGGAAAAGGAAAGGCGCCCTTTGCTGGTGGGCATGATGGGCTGTCTGGCCCAGCTCGAGGAGGGTCAGCAGATGGCCCGCAAGTTCGGGGTGGACATCCTTTTGGGTCCTGGGGCCCTCACCGAGATCAGCAAGGCCCTGGAGGCCAAAAACCGGTTTTGGGACCTCTCCTTCCGCGAGGAGCTCACCCACCACCTGCCGCCCCCTCCCAAGGGGGCTCTCTCGGCCTTCGTGAGCATCATCCGCGGCTGCAACCACCACTGCACCTACTGCATCGTGCCCACCACCCGGGGCCCCGAGGTCTCCCGCCACCCCGACCTCATCCTGCGCGAGATTGAGCAGCTCAGGGCCGCTGGGGTGGTGGAGGTCACCCTCCTGGGCCAGAACGTCAACTCCTACGGCAAGGACCAGCCCGGTTTCCCGAGCTTCGCCGAGCTTTTGCGGATGGTGGGGCAGATGGGCATCCCCCGCATCAAGTTCACCACCTCTCACCCGGTGAATTTCACCGACGACGTGATTGCCGCCATCGCCGAGACCCCCCAGGTCTGCCGCTACATCCACCTGCCGGTGCAGTCGGGTTCCAACCGGGTCTTGCGCCGCATGGGGCGGGAGTACCGGCGCGAGTGGTACCTGGACCGCATCCGGGCCATCCGCGAGGCCATGCCCGATGCGGTGCTCTCCACCGACATCATCGTGGGCTTTCCCGGCGAAACCGAGGAGGACTTCCAGGAGACCCTTTCGCTCTATGACGAGGTGGGCTACGACTCGGCCTACATGTTCATCTACTCCCCCCGCCCCGGCACCCCCAGCTACAAGCACTTCCAGGACCTGCCCCGCGAGGTGAAGGTGGAGCGTTTGCAGCGCCTGATTGAGAAGCAAAAGGAGTGGAGCTACCGCCGAAACCAGCGCTGGGTGGGCCAGACGGTGGAAGTCCTGGTGCGCGGGGCAGCCAAGGACGAGGCCTACGCCGAGGGCCACACCCGCGGCAACCACCCCACCCTGGTTCCGGCGGCCCAGGCTCCGCGTCCTGGCCTCTACCAAGTGGTGGTGAAGCAGGCCACGCCGCACATGCTGCTGGGGGAGGTGGTGGGCGCCCAGGAACCCGCTACCATTCCCCTTTTGATGGCGTGAGGGCAGAAGCCGAAATCGTGGTGCTCGGCGCGGGGATTGCCGGGCTGGCCGCGGCCCGGCTGCTCCACGAGGCCGGCAAAGAAGTGCTGGTGGTTGCCCGCGAGCTGGGCGAGGCCAGCCGGGTGCCGGATGCGCTTTTGAACCCGGTGCGGGGCAAGCGCGGGGTGGTGGCCCCCGAGGCCGAGGAGGCCCTGGCGGCCCTGTGGGACTTCTACCCCCGCTTCGGGCCGGTACGCCGGGGGATTCTCAGGCCCGTGCCCGAGGCGGACCGGGCGGCCTGGAAGGCAAAGCTCGAAGGCCGGAAAATCCCCCACCAGTGGCTCGAGGAGGGCCTCTACCTGGAAAACGCCGCCTGGCTGCAGACCGCCCCCTTGCTGCACCGCCTGGCCGAGGGGTTGAACATCCTCTATGCCGAGGTAGAAAGGCTCGAGCACACCACCCTTTATGTGCGCACCCCCGAACCCCGCACCCTGCACGCGGGCCTGGTGGTCTACGCCGGGGGGGCCCGCGGGGCGCACCTGGTGGGCCTGGGGGGGCGGTTTACGCCGGGTTCGGTGCTCCAGACCCAGGAGCGCTTCGAGCAGGCGCGCTCGTATGGCGTGTACGCGGCGGGGCACACCCTGGGCGGCAGCTACCTGCCCCACCGGCCCGGCTACACCCCGCACCAGACCCAGCCACAAGAGGTGGAGTGGCTGCTTTCGGAGGGCGAGAGGCTGCTGGGCTACCGGCCTGTGGTCGCTGCATCCTGGGCCGGGGTGCGCTACCGGATTGACCAGAACTACCTGAAGGAGATTCCCGGCGGTTATGCCCTCACCGGCTTTGGCTCGGCGGCGTACTTCTACGCTCCGCTCTACGCCCACAGGCTGCTGAAGCGCATCCTGGCAAAATCCTGTTAGACTGTCGGCGATGCGGCAGTACCACGACCTGATGCGCCATGTGCTCGAGCACGGCATAGACCGCGCCGACCGCACCGGGGTGGGGACCCGCTCCATCTTTGGCTACCAGATGCGCTTCGACCTCAAAGAGGGCTTTCCCCTGGTCACCACCAAAAAGATCCACTGGAAGAGCGTGGTCTACGAGCTTTTGTGGTTTCTGCGGGGCGAGACCAACATCCGCTTTTTGCACGAGCACGGGGTGACCATATGGGACGAGTGGGCCGACGCGGCGGGGGAGCTCGGGCCCATCTACGGCAAGCAGTGGCGGAGCTGGGAGGGGGCCGGTGGCGAGACCATAGACCAGATGGCCTGGGTGGTGGAGGAGATCAGGCACAACCCCGACTCGCGCCGGCTGGTGGTGAGCGCCTGGAATGTGGCCGACCTGCCTAAAATGGCCCTGCCTCCCTGCCACGTGCTCTTCCAGTTTTATGTGGCAAAGGGGCGGCTTTCCTGCCAGCTATACCAGCGCAGCGCGGACGTGTTCCTGGGGGTGCCCTTCAACATCGCTTCCTACGCCCTTCTTACCCTGATGGTGGCCCACGTGACCGGCCTGGAGCCGGGTGAGTTCATCCACACGCTGGGCGACGCCCACCTTTACCGGAACCACTTTGAACAGGCCCGGCTGCAGCTTTCCCGCGAGCCGCGCCCCCTGCCCAGGGTGGAGCTCAACCCAGCGGTGCGGAACCTCTTCGATTTCACCTACCAGGATATCGTGCTGGTGGGCTACGATCCCCACCCCCACATCCCCGCGCCGGTGGCGGTCTAGGCCATGGACCGGCGGATTGCCCTGGTGGCCGCCATGGACCGCAACCGGGCCATTGGGCGGGAGGGGGCGCTTCCCTGGCACCTACCCGACGACCTTCGGCGGTTCCGCGCCCTTACGCTGGGCAAGACTGTTCTTATGGGGCGCAGGACCTACCAAAGCATCGGGCGGCCCCTGCCCAAGCGGCGCAACGTGGTGCTGACCCGCGACCCGGAGTTCAGGGCGGGGGGCCTCGAGGTGGTGCACAGCCTGGAGGAGGCCCTAGCGATAGATGAGGAGCTCGTGATTATCGGAGGCGGCCAGGTCTACGCCCTCTTCCTGCCCCTGGCCACGCACATGCACCTGACCCGGGTAGAGGTGGAGGTGCCGGGGGCCGACGCCTTTTTCCCCCCCTGGCGCCCTGAAGAGTGGAGCCTGGTCTACCGCGAGTTCCACCCTGCCGATGCCCGCCACGCCTACGCCTTTGAGTACCAGGACCTCGAGCGGAGGGCGTGATGCTGCGCGTACCCCGGGCCTGCCTCGAGCAAACCCTGGCCCACCTGCGGGCGGTTTGGCCCGAAGAAGGGGTAGGGCTCTGGCTGGGCCGGGCCGGGCGGGTGCTGCGGGTCCAGCCCCTGGCCAACCGGCACCCCACCCCCCGGGTGGCCTACCGCGCCGACCCCCAGGCCCTGCTCGAGGCCCTGCGGGCTGCTGAGCGGGCAGGTTTGGAGCTGCTGGCCATCTACCACTCCCACCCCCAGGGCCCCCCCTGCCCCAGCGAGGCCGACCGGGCCCAGGCCTACTGGCGGGTGCCCTACGTGATCTTCGACCTGAAGGGGGGCGGCTTCCGCGCCTACCGGCTGCCCGAGGGGGAGGAGGTGGAGGTGGTGGAAGAGTGAGGCTAGCCGAGGCCCCAGATGGCGGCGGGGGCCAGCTCCACCAGGTTGCCCGCCGGGTCGCGCACGTAGAGGCTGCGGCCTCTTGGCCACTGGGCCCAGGTTACCTTGTGGCCGTGGGCTTGGAGCCGCTCGGCCCAGGCCTCCAGCGCCTCCGCCGGAACGCGAAAGCAGACGTGCACCGCTCCTTCGGCCCCGTGGGGGGGCAGGCTGCTTTCCTGCAGGGTGGCCTGGGGGTTGAAGACCAGAAAGACCCCGTCTCCTGCCCGGAAGAACAGGTGCCGTCCCGGCTCCTCGGCGAAGAGCTCCAGCCCCAAAACCCCCTGGTAAAATCCGCGCGCCGCCTCCAGGTCGGCGGCGTAGAGGCAGGTCTCCAGCACCCCCGCTATACGCATGCTCTTTCCAGACTACACCCGCCCGTGGCTCGCGGCCAGCGCCCGCAGGCTTTGGGCCAGCTCCGCGGAGAGCGCCCCAGCAGGATAGCGCCAGGCCCAGTTGCCCTCCGGCCGCCCAGGGTGGTTCATGCGGGCCTCGCTGCCTAGGCCCAGCAGGTCCTGCAGAGGAAGGATAGCCAGCCGGGCAGGGCTTTTGAGGGCCAGCTCGGCCAGGGCTCCCGGCACCTCCTGCTCGGCAAGGCAGCGGATGCCCTCCCGGGCTAGGTAGCGGCGCAGGAAGGCGCGTTCGGTCTCTGGGGCGGTGCGGTACCAGCCCAGACTGGTGTCGTTGTCGTGGGTGCCGCTGTAGACCACCACGTTGCCGTGGGCGGGGTAGTGGTGGGGCAAAAAGGCGTTTTCCTCGCCGGTGAAGGCGAACTGGAGCACCTTCATGCCGGGGAAGCCCAAGGCCTCGCGCAGGGCCTCTACCTCAGGGGTAATCACCCCCAAGTCCTCGGCCAGGATGGGCATCTTGCCCAAAACAGCCTCCGCTGCCCGGAAGAGCTTCTCCCCTGGGGCCTTGACCCAACGGCCCTCCACCGCATCGGGCCGCCCGAAGGGCACCGCCCAGTAGGCCTCGAAGCCGCGGAAGTGGTCGATGCGCACCAGGTGGTAAAGCCGCAGCGCCTGCCGGAAGCGCTCGATCCACCAGCTAAAGCCCTCTTCCTCCATCGCCTCCCAGCGGTAGAGGGGGTTGCCCCAGAGCTGGCCCTTTTCGGAGAAGTAGTCGGGGGGTACCCCGGCCACCACCGTGGGCTGGCCGGCGGCGTCCAGGTGGAAGTATTCCGGATGGGCCCAGACGTCGGCCGAGTCGAAGGCCACGAAGATCGGCATGTCGCCGATGAGGCCCACCCCCTGGGCCTCGGCGTAGGCCCTGAGCTCGGCCCAGGCGCTGTAGAAGAGCCACTGCAACCACCGGTGGAAGCCCACCTCCTGCGCCAGCTCCTCCTTGGCCTGCTGCAGGGCCTGGGGCTCGCGGCTGCGCAGCTCGGGGGGCCACTGGTTCCAGGGCTTCCCATCGAAGCGGTCCTTGAGGGCCATGAAGAGGGCGTAGTCCTCTAGCCAGCCCTTCTCGGCCTTGACGAAGGCCTCCAGGGCGGCTTTTTCCTCTGGGGTGGCCCGTTTTTGGAAGCCGGCGTAGGCCTTCCGCAGCAGGGGCCAGCGGGTGCGGTAGAGCCAGCCGTAGTCCACCCGTTCGGCATGAATGGGTGGCGGGGCTTCTTCCAGCCAGCCCTTTTGCTGCAGCCTCCCGGGGTCGATTAGGTAAGGATTACCCGCAAAGGCCGAGAAGGCCTGGTAGGGCGAGTCGCCGTAGCCGGTGGGGCCCAGGGGCAGTACCTGCCACCAGCGGGCCCCGGCCGTGGCCAGCCAGTCGAGGAAGGCCCGGGCCGCAGGGCCCAGGGTGCCGATACCCCAGGGCCCGGGCAGGCTGGTGGGGTGGAGCAGCACCCCAAACGAGCGCTCTAGCGGCATACCAGGGGCAGTCTACCACCCCTGTTCAGTCCGCCGCGGCCCGGGCCACCCCCAGCATCTCGTCCACCAAAGCCAGCCCCTCCTCGATGATGTCCAGGGCATAGGCCAGCTCCTCGCGCTGGATGACCAGGGGCGGGGCCACCCAGAGCATGTGGAAGCGGGTCATGGCGTAGATGTACCGGGACTTGAGGTGGCCCGCCAGCCGCTGCATCTCGGGCGAGGTGCCGTTGTAGGGCGCTAGGGGCTCCTTGGTGGTCTTGTCCCGCACCAGCTCGATCACGCTGAATAGCCCTTTGTAGCGCACATCTCCTACGCAGGCGTACTTCTTGCGCATGGCCTCGAGCCGCTCGGCCAGGTAGCGCCCCTGGACCTCCACGTTCTCGAAGATCTGTTCCTCCTCGTAGACCTCTAAGTTGGCCAGGGCCGCTGCGCAGGCCAGGGGGTGGCCCGAGTAGGTGAGGCCGCCCCACAGGGTGTTCTTCTCGAAGAACTCGGCGATGGGCTCGGAGACGATGACCGCGCCCAGGGGAATATAGCCGCTGGTGAGGCCCTTGGCGCAGGTCACGATATCGGGCTTGATGCCGTAGTGCTGGGTGGACAGCCACTTGCCGGTGCGGCCGAAGCCGCTCATCACCTCGTCGGTGATGAGGAGTATCCCATACTTGTCGCACAGGGCCCGAAGCCGGGGGTAGTAGTCGTCGGGGGGAACCAGCACCCCGTTCGAGCCGGTGATGCCCTCTACTATGATGGCCGCGATGGTGTGGGGTCCCTCGAGCTCGATCACCTCCTCGATGTGGCTCACACACTCCCGCCGGCAGGTGTCCACGGTCTTGCCGAAGGGGCAGCGGTAGCAGTAGGGGTCGAAGACCCGCACGATGCCGGGAATCCCTGGCTCCACAGGCCAGCGCCTAGGGTCGCCGGAGGCGGTCATGGCCCCCATGGTGGCCCCGTGGTAGCTGCGGTAGCGGGCGATGATCTTGTCTCTTCCGGTGTAGAGCCGGGCGATTTTCATGGCGTTTTCGTTGGCCTCGGCCCCCCCTAGGGTGAAGAAGCTCTTGGCCAGGCCGGTTACCTCGGCCAGCTTTTTACCCAGCCTGCCCCTGGGCTCGGTGGCGAAGTTGGGCCCGGCGAAGCAGAGCTCATCCACCTGGCGCTTGATGGCCTCGAGCACCTTGGGGTGCTGGTGGCCCACGTTCATGTTGATGAGCTGGGCGTTGAGGTCGAGCCACTTGTTGCCGTCCCCGTCCCAGAACCAGACCCCCTCGGCTCGGGCCATGTGGATGGGGTTGGCGGTGCTCTGCGCCGACCACGAAAACAGCGTGTAGTCGCGGTTTTCCTGAATTACTTCCCTGGACGGACGTTCCATATGGCCTCCCCTCTAGGGTGATTGGTCCAATGTTAGACCCAGGGCCTTTGGGGAGCAATGGACAGAGTGTAAAAGAAACATGCGTTTTTCTTATCTGGCGGAAAAAGTTTTCCTTTTAGCTGCGCAGGGGGTTGGGGGTGAGCCGGAGCTCAATCCGCAGAATTTGGCCGCCGCGCCTTATGGTGAGGACCACGCTGTCGCCCACCTCCTTGCTGCGGATGTAGCGCTGCAACGCGGTCACGTCGTTGAAGGGGCGGCCGTCGGCCTCGAGGATCACGTCGAACTCATACACCTCCCGCCCGTTCTCCCGCCGCACGCTGAGGCCCCGCAGGCCGGCCCGCTCAGCAGCCCCGCCCCGCAGGAGGCCGCGGATGAGCACCCCCTCCTTGGGAATGCCCAGGAGGGCTGCGGTCTCGTCGTCGATGGGGGCGAGCTGGACCCCGATGTAGGGCACGTCCCGCCGGCGGCCGGCTTGCAGTTGGGCCAGGACCTGGTCGAGGCCGAGCAGGGGCGAGAGGTAGCTCTCGAAGACCCCGTTGGGCTGTCCGATGGCCACCACCACCGCCACCACCCGCCCGGCTTGGTTGAGCACCGGCCCGCCCGAGTCGCCGGGGGCCAGGGGGATGTTGGTGGAGATGGCGATGGAGTTGAAGAAGGGGAAGATGTCCCGCTCCACCGAGCCCACCACCCCGTAGCGGGGGGCGATGAACTCGCCCCGGGAGTTGCCGATGGCCAGCAGAGGCTCGCCCACCTGGGGGCCGGTGCGGGTCTCGAGGGGCAAGGAAGGGACCGGGGCGCGCACCTGGGCTTTGAGAATAGCCAGGTCGCGAAACTCGTCGTAGCCCACAAGCTCGGCGGGGAAGCTCTCCCGTCGGCTGTTGACCACCCGCAGGCTGCGGCTGCCTTCCACCACGTGGTAGGCGGTCATTACCAGGCCTTCGGGGCTGATGAAGAAGCCCGAGCCGGTGCCCTCAGGGATGGTCTCGATGCGCAGCGCCGCGGGGAGGGCCCGGTTGTAGACTGGCTCGAGCAGGTTCCGAATCTCGGCCCCGCGCAGGGGCTGGGACGGCTGGGCGAGGATGGCCAGCAGGCCGCCCAGGGGGGCCAGGAGCGCCGCAATCCAGAAAAGACGCCGCATGCTTCCCTCCGCCTAGCCTCCAGGCTAAAGGGAGAGGAGGTCGGTGGGGGGGCTCGAGCACACAGTTATCGCGCGGTTGCCCTGCAGGGTAGAATGCGGCGGAGGTGAAACATGGAGTATCAGCCTGGCCTGGAAGGCGTGATAGCCGCTGAGACGGAGATATCCTACCTGGACGTGGACCACGAGGAGATTGTGGTCCGGGGCTATGACCTCATCGACCTGGCCCACAAGCGCAGCTATGCAGAGGTGGCCTACCTAATCCTGCACGGACGGCTACCTGAGGAAGGGGAGGCCCGAGCCTTCGAGCAGGCCCTCCTCGAGGCCCGGGTGCCCGAGGCGGTCTTCGCCATCCTGCGGCTCCTTCCCGAGGGGATGCACCCCATGGACCGCCTGCGCACCCTCATCTCGGCCCTGGGGGGGTTCGAGGCGGCGGGGTCCCAGGCCGAGGCCCGGCTTGACCTGGAGGCCGCTCCCCGGCTCATCGGTCAGGCCGCCATCCTGGTGGCCAACCTCCAGCGGGAGAACCCCCGGCACCCCGAGCCGGGGCTTTCCTTCCCCGCGGCCTTTCTGGGGATGATTACCGGCCAGACCCCCACGGCGGAGGAGGCTCGAGCCTTCGACCAGCTCCTCATCGCCTACAGCGAGCACGAGATGCCCAATTCCACCTTCGCCGCCCGGGTAATCGCCTCCACCTTAGCCGACCTTTACGGGGCGGTGACCGGGGCGGTGGCCTCCCTCAAGGGCCCCCTGCACGGGGGAGCCAACGAGGCGGTGATGGAGATGCTGCTCGAGGCCGGGACGGCCGAGGGCCTAGAGCGGCTTATCCTGGAGCGCCTGGGGCGTAAGGAGCGCATCATGGGCTTCGGCCACCGGGTCTACATGCGCCGCATGGACCCCCGGGCTGCCCTGATGAAGGAGGTCCTGGGGCAACTGGCTCAGAAAGGCAATCAGGCAGCCGCCCGCTATCTGGAGGTGGCGGTGCGGGGGGAAGAGGTGATGCAGCGGGAAAAGGGCCTCTACCCCAACCTCGACTACTACGCCGCCCCGGTGCTCTACGCCCTGGGAGTGCCCGTGCCTTTGTACACCCCCATCTTCCTGGCAGCCCGCGCCGCGGGGCTGGTGGCCCACGTGGCGGAGCAGCATGCCCATAACCGCCTCTTCCGCCCCAGGGTGCTCTACAAGGGGCCAAGGGGCTTTAGGGCCTAGGAGGTGTCCGGTGCAGCGCGATAGCGTTCTGATGGAAATCACCCACTATCTGTTGCGGGATGGGGTGGGGAGTGAGCAGGCCTACGCCACCGCCCGCCTGGCCCTGGCCGATGCGCTGGCCTGCCTCTTCGAGGCCCTGACCTACCCTGAGGCGATGAAGCTGGTGGGGCCCTTGGTCCCGGGCACCCAGACCCCCTTCGGGGCCCGGGTGCCCGGCACCTCCTACGCCCTGGACCCCATGCGGGCTGCCTTCAGCACCACCGCCCTCATCCGCTGGCTGGACTACAACGACACCTGGCTGGCCAAGGAGTGGGGCCACCCCTCGGACAACCTGGGGGCCATCCTGGCGGTGGCCGACCACCAGAGCCGCCTTCGCAGGGCCCGGGGGGAAGCCCCCTACCGGGTGGAAGATCTGCTGGCCCTTGCCATCAAGGCCTACGAGGTCCAGGGGGTTCTGGCCCTGGAGAACGCTCTGAACCGGGTAGGCTTCGACCACGTGCACTGGGTGAAGGCGGCCTCGGCCGGGGTGGCGGCCCTGCTCTACGGCGGGGGCGAGGAGGAGGTCTTCAGCGCCCTGTCCCACGCTTTCCTGGATGGGGCCGCCCTGCGCACCTACCGCCACTTCCCCAACACCGGCCCCCGCAAGTCGTGGGCGGCCGCGGACGCCGCCGCCCGGGGGGTATTCCTGGCCTGGGCGGCCACCCGGGGCGAGCCCGGCTATGCCACCGCCCTCTCGGCACCCACCTGGGGCTTTGAGGCGGTGGTGCTCAAGGCCCCGGTGGTGCTGGCCCGGCCCCTGGGGAGCTACGTGATGGAGAACGTCCTCTTCAAGGTGGCCTACCCGGCGGAGTTCCACGGGCAGACCGCGGTGGAAGCGGGCTTCGCCCTGCACAAAGAGCTCAAAGACCCTCTGGAAGAGGTGGAGGAGATTCTCATCCACACCCAGGAGGCGGGCAAGCGCATCATCGACAAGCCGGGGCCCTTCAAGAACCCGGCGGACCGGGACCACTCCCTGCAGTACATGACCGCGGTGGCCCTCCTGTTCGGCGAGCTTCGCTACGAGCACTACCTGGAGCCCACCGCCTCCGACCCCCGCATTCCGGCCCTCATCGCCAGGATGCGGGTAGAGGAGGACCCCGAGTTCACCCGGGCCTACCTGGACCCAGACCGCCGGGCCATCCCCAACCGGGTGCGCCTTCGTCTGCGGGACGGCCGGGTGCTGGAGCGGCTGGTGGAGTATCCCCTCGGCCACCCGCGCCGGCGGGAGGAGAGCCGCCCCCTTTTGCGGCAGAAGCTGCAGCGGGCCCTGCGCCTGGCCCTTCCTGAGGGGCGGGCAAGGGCCCTGGAGCACCTCCTTCTGGACGACCCCAACCTGCTGGAAATGCCGGTGGACCGCTTCCTCCAGGCTCTGGCTCCTGAGGCTCCCTGACCATGAGCTGGCTAAGACAGCCCCCAAAGACCGCCGCCGAGCTGGCCCAGACCCTGCGGGCCCGTCTGCAGGAGGGGCCCTTGCTTCTCCCGGGGGCCTACGATGGCCTCTCGGCCCTCTTGGCCAAGAAGGCGGGCTTCGAGGCCCTCTACCTTTCCGGGGCGGCCCTCACCGCCAGCCGGGGCCTGCCGGATTTGGGCCTTTTGGAGCCTGCCGAGGTGGCCGAGCGGGCCCGGGAGATGGTCTGGGCCACGGGCCTGCCCCTCATCGTGGACGCGGACACCGGTTACGGCGGGCCCCTGAACGCTGCCCAGGCAGCCCGCCGCTTCCTGGTTGCCGGGGTGGCGGGGGTGCAGCTCGAGGATCAGCTCCACCCCAAGAAGTGCGGCCACCTCACCCACAAGCTCCTGGCCCCTCCGGAGGACCTGGAGGCCAGGATTCGGGCGGTGAAGGCGGTGGCCCCCGAGCTCTTCCTCATTGCCCGTACCGACGCCTTTGAGCAGGAGGGCCTGGAAGGGGTGGTGGCCCGGGCCCGGCGCTACCTGGACGCGGGGGCCGAGGCCATCTTTCCCGAAGCCCTGCCCAGCCGGGAGGCTTTTCGCCGGGTGGCCGAGGCCCTGGAGGGGACCATTCTCCTGGCCAACCTGACGGAGTTCGGTCGAAGCCCCCTTCTGCCGGCCGAGGAGCTCTTCGCCATGGGCTACCGCATAGCCCTCTTCCCGGTCTCCGCCCTCAGGGTGGCGGCGAGGGCCATGGAGGACCTTTACCAGCGGCTCAGGCTCGAGGGCACCACGGCGGGCTGCCTTTCCCAGATGCAAAGCCGCAGCGAGCTTTATGCCCTGCTCGACTACTTCGCCTACGAAGCCTTCGATGGCCGCCTGGCCCGCTCCGAGCTGCCTGAGGGGGGTGAGGGATGAGGACCCAAGCCGCGGTGCTGTTTGAGATGGAAAAGCCCAGGCCCTATGCGGCCTCCCGGCCCCTGGAGGTTCTGGAGGTGGAGCTGGAGGGGCCCGGACCTGGAGAGGTGCTGGTGGAGGTTATGGCGGCGGGCCTTTGCCACTCCGACCTTTCGGCCATAGATGGTACCCGCCCCTGGCCGCTGCCCATAGTTTTGGGCCATGAGGCGGCGGGCATCGTCCGCGCCATCGGGGCGGGGGTGCGGGGTTTGGCCGAGGGGGATCACGTGGTCTTCTCCTTCGTGCCCATGTGCGGCCTCTGCCGCTACTGCTTCCAGGGGCGGCCCCATCTGTGCGAGCGGGGGGTACAGGCCAACCGCGAGGGGCGGCTTCTTACGGGGGCCAGGCGGTTCTATTTAGAGGGGAGGCCGCTGCACCACCATCTGGGGGTAGCGGCCTTTGCCCGGTACACGGTAGCCGCCCAGGAGTCTTTGGTGCCCATTCCCAGGGATATCCCCCTGGAAAAAGCGGCCCTCTTCGGCTGCGCCATCACCACGGGGGTTGGGGCGGTGCTCAACACCGCCAGGGTGGAGGAAGGGGCCAGCGTGGCGGTCTTCGGCCTGGGGGGGGTGGGGCTGGCGGCGGTTATGGGCGCGGTGCTGGCCGGAGCGCACCCTATTGTGGCTGTGGACCTGCTGCCCCATAAGCTGGGGCTGGCCCAGGCCCTGGGGGCCACCTATACGGTGGTGGCGGGGGAGGAGGACGCCGTTGGGGTGGTGCGGGAGCTCACGGGCGGGGGGGTAGACTACGCCTTTGAAACCGCGGGCTCGGTGGAGGCGATGCTCATGGCCTACCAGGCCACCCGGAGGGGTGGGGTGACGGTTGCCGTGGGCCTGCCCCATCCGCAAAAGGCGTTGGTCCTGCCTGCGGTGAGCCTTGCCGCGGAGGAGAGAACCTTGAAGGGAAGCTATATGGGCTCGTCCAATCCGCGGCGGGACCTGGCCCGGTTCTTGGCGCTTTACCGGGCGGGGCGCCTTCCTCTGGAAGCCCTGGTCTCGCGCACCCTGCCCCTCGAGGCCATCAACGAGGGTTTTGACCGCCTGGCCCAGGGCGAGGTGGTGCGGCAGATTGTGGTTCCCACCGGCTAAACGAAGAGGACCCCCTGTGGGGGTCCTCTGGGGGAAGGGCCTAGCGGCCCGAGAGCCCCCGGTTGATCTCAGCCACCATGGCCGAAACGATCTGGGCCACGTTGCTGTCGGCCCGCTGGACGGCCTGCGATAGGGCGTTGCCCCACGGACCCCAGACCTTGCCCATCTCGGGGATGTTGGGCATGGGGGTGCCCAGGGCCACGGTGGCCGAGAAGCCGGCCACCACCGGGTCGTTGCGGAGCTGCTGTACCGCCTGCTTGGAGACCGGGAGGCGGCCGCCGGCCCGGTTGAAGGCAACCTGGTTCTGGGGGCTCACCAGCAGCTTGGCGAAGTTGGCGGCGGCGGTCTTGTTGCGGGAGTAGGCGTTCATGGCCACCCCCTGCACCCCCACGAAGGGCCGCCACTGGCCGCCGCCGGGGGGGTTGGGCAGCGGGGCGATGCCGAAGTCGATGTTGGCCTTCTTGTAGTCGCCAATCGCCCAGGGGCCATTGAGAATCATGGCCAGGGCCCCTTCCTTGAATGCGCTGTCCGCCACGCCGTAGTCCACCCCTTCGGGGATGAGGCGGTAGCGGAAGCGCAGGTCCTTGATGAAGTTCACGGCCCGCACGCCGGCTTCCCCCCCGAGCCGGGTCTGGCTGGCGTCTAGGCCCTGGGCGGTGCGTCCGAAGACCGAGGCCCCGTAGGCGGTGAACCAGCCGTAGTTGAAGTAGGGGTTGGCCAGGTCGTAGAGGAAGCCGAAGGTGTTGCCCCGGGTGTTCTCCTGGGCTATGCGCAAGAACTCCTCCCAGGTTTTAGGGGCCTCCCTGACCAGCTTCTTGTTGTAGATGAGGGCCACCGACTCGGCGAACATGGGCAGGGCGAAGAGCTGGTTGCGGTAGGTGAGGGCTTCTACCGCCACCTCGGAGAGGCCTTGCAGGTAGCTGGCGGTGGCGTACTTGCCCATGGGCTCGAGCACCCCGGCGGCGGCCATAGCCCCCACCCAGTCGTGGGGGATGCTCACCACCAGGTCGGCGGCCTGGCCCTGCGGGGCTCCCAGGATGAACTTGTTCTGCAGGTCGTTGAAGGGTACTTCAACCACCTCCACCTGGGTTCCGCTGCTACGGGCGAAGGCCTGGGCGGTCTGGCGCAGCCAGGCCAGCTCCGGGCCGCCGTAGTGGGTCCAGACCGTGATCCGGCCCTGACCCAGGGCGAGGCCCATCAACGCGAAGACAAGAATCCACGGGATTTTTCTCATCTCTGCCTCCTTGGGCGGGCTGCCTGCCAGCCCGCCCGTGCGACGCCGGGGTATGGCAGCGCTTCCAAAAGCTGCGAAAAGAACCTCCTTTTGCGTCGGTGGATATACTACCGACAAAGCGCGTTGGTGTAAAGCTACCGGGCCTCGAGCACCACCACCGCCAGGGCGTGGCTTTTTTCGTGGGCCAGCGAGAGGTGGGCGGCCAGGCCGGCTTCTTGCATCTGGGCTTGGAGCTCCGGGGCAAAGCGGAGGACCGGTCTTGGGCCCTCCAGCTCCACCCAGACCTGGCGCCAGCCCAGGGGCGTGGGCCAGCACTTCTGGAAGGCCTCCTTGGCGGCAAAGCGAGCGCCCAGCGAGGGCAGGGGGTCGGCCTTGCCCAGGCAGTAGGCGAGCTCCTGCGGGGTGAAGTGCCGCTCCAAGAAGCGCTTGGGGTGCCGCTCCCACACCGCTTTGAGCCGCCTCAGGTCCACCAGGTCGGTTCCAATCGCTACCACGCCCATCGGTTAGCATTGTATGCGCTGTGCTGCCCAAGGCATTCCTGAAGCGCATGTCCGAGCTTTTAGGGGAAGATTTTGGCCTTTTCTTGCAGGCCCTCACCGCGTCCGAGCGCAGCTATGGGCTGCGGGTCAACACCCTAAAGCTTAGCCCTGAGGCTTTTCAGCGCATCAGCCCCTGGCCCCTCGAGCCTATCCCCTGGTGCCCCGAGGGCTTCTACTACCCTCCAGAAGCCCGGCCGGGGCCCCACCCCTTCTACTACGCTGGGCTTTACTACATCCAGGAGCCCTCGGCCCAGGCGGTGGGGGTCCTGGCCGACCCCAGGCCCGGCGAGCGGGTGCTCGACCTGGCGGCTGCCCCAGGGGGCAAGACCACCCACCTGGCAGCAAGGATGGGAGGGCAGGGCCTGCTCATCGCCAACGAGGTGGACGGGGGGCGGCTTAGGGGGCTGATGGAGAACCTGGGGCGCTGGGGGGCCCGGCTGGTGGTGGTCTCGAGCCCCTTAGAGCGCCTGGCCGAGCGCTGGGGGGCCTACTTCGACCGGGTGGTGCTGGACGCCCCCTGCTCGGGCGAGGGCATGTTCCGCAAGGACCCCGAGGTGGTGCGCCACTGGGGGCCGGGGGCCCCGGCGCGGGCGGCCCGGGTGCAGAGGAGTCTGATTCAGCAGGCGGCCCGGTTGGTGCGGCCTGGGGGGATGCTGGTTTACTCCACCTGCACCTTTGCGCCAGAGGAGAACGAAGGGGTCGTGGCGGCGCTGCTGCAGCAGGGGGGCTGGGGGGTGGAGGAGGCCCGTATACACCCCGCCTTCAGCCCCGGGGTGCCGGCCTGGGGGGGTGGCCTCCCCGAGCTGGCCCGAACCGCCCGCCTCTGGCCCCACCGGCTGCGGGGTGAGGGGCACTACCTGGCCCGGCTGCGCAGGCTGGAGGGCCCCGAGGCCAACCCGCCGCGCGAGCGGGTGCCTGCGCCTTCCCGCGAGGCCCTGGCTCTTTGGCAGAGCTGGGCCGAGGCCCATCTGGCGGAGCCGCCAGAGGGGGAGATCCTCGAGCGGGCGGGCCACCTCTACCTCCTGCCCCCCGACCTCCCCAGCCTGAGTGGCCTCAGGGCTCCTTCGCCAGGGCTTTACCTGGGCGAGGCCCGCCCTGCCCGTCACGGGGAAAAGGGGCGTTTCCTGCCGGCTTTGCCCCTGGCCCACCACCTCGAGCCCGCCCAGGTGGGGCCCCACTTTGCCCTGGAGCCGGACGACCCCCGGGCCCTGGCCTTCGCCCAGGGGCAGCCCATCGAGGCCGAGGGGGAGGAAGGGTGGGCACTGGTCACCCTGAAGACCGCGGCCGGCAGCTTTGCCCTGGGCTGGGGGCGGCGCAAGGGGGGGGTGCTGCGCCCAGGAAAAAGCAGGGTTTGACGCTAGGAGGCCCAGGCCCTAGACTTGGGTGCTGTGGAGCTGGAGACCCTAAAGCACCGCCTGGATGCCCTTCGGGGGTATCTTTGACATCGCTGGCAAGGAAGCCCGCTTAAAGGAGCTCGAGCCCCTCCTCAACGACCCCAGCCTCTGGAACGACGCCGAAAAGGCCCGCAGGGTCTCGCAAGAGGTGGCCCGGCTGCGCAAGGCGGTGGAGGGCTACCGGCGGCTGGCCTCCGATCTGGAGGGGCTTTTGGAACTTTGGCCCGAGCTGAGCGCGGAAGAGCGGGCACAGATGCAGCCCGAGCTCGACAGGGCCGCCCGCGCGCTGGAGGAGCTTTACCACCAGACCCTGCTTGCCTTCCCCTATGCGGAGAACGCGGCCATCGTGACCATCAAGCCTGGGGCTGGGGGCACCGAGGCCTGCGACTGGGCCCAGATGCTCTACCGCATGTACACCCGCTTCGCCGAGCGGAGGGGCTTTGCGGTGGAGCTGGTGGACCTGGAGCCGGGCCCCGAGGCAGGGATCGACCACGCCCAGTTCATCGTGCGGGGCGAGAATGCCTATGGCCTTCTTTCGGTTGAGGCTGGGGTGCACCGCCTGGTGCGGCCCTCGCCCTTCAATGCCCAGGGCAAGCGCCAGACCAGCTTCGCTGCGGTGGAGGTGATGCCCGAGGTGGACGAATCGGTGGAGGTAGCCATCAACCCCGAGGATCTGCGCATCGAGGTGATGCGCTCGCAGGGCAAGGGCGGCCAGGGCGTGAACACCACCGACTCGGCGGTGCGGGTGGTGCACCTGCCCACCGGCATCCAGGTCAAGTGCCAGATTACCCGCAGCCAGCAGAAGAACAAGGAGCTGGCCCTGAGCATTCTGCGGGCCAAGCTCTTCGAGATTGAGTACCGCAAGAAGCAAGAAGAGCTGGCCCGGCTCAGGGGCGAGGCCCGCCCCATCGAGTGGGGCAGCCAGATTCGGAGCTATGTGCTGGACAAGCAGTACATCAAGGACCACCGCACCGGTGAGATGCGCCATGACCCCGAGAACGTGCTGGACGGCGACCTGGAAAGCCTGATCTGGGCTGGGTTGGAGTGGAAGGCAGGCCGTCGGGAGACGGTGGCGGCGGGGGAGGAGGAGTAGCCCTAGTAGCGCAGCCGCTCGAGCAGGTAGCCTGCCAGCTCCTTGACCGGTACCCTCTCCTGCTGCATGGTGTCGCGGTCGCGCACGGTCACGGTGTCCTTGAGGGCGCTGCTGCCGTTCTGCCCCTTGCCGATGGTGTCGTAGTCCACCGTGACGCAAAACGGGGTGCCCACCTCGTCGTGGCGGCGGTAGGCCTTGCCGATGTTGCCGGTGTCCTCGTAGAGCACCCGGCCAAAACCCATGGCCTGCAGCTCGGCCTTTAGGCGACGGGCGTACTGGGTGATTTCCTCCTTGTTTCTAGCAAGCGGGATGACCGCCACCTTGATGGGGGCCAGGTGGGGCTTGAGCCGCAGCACGATGCGCTCCTCCCCATTGGCCAGCCTCTCCTTGGTGTAGGCCTCCGAAAGCAGCGCCAGCACCCCCCGGTCTACCCCTGCGGAGGGCTCGATAACAAAGGGAACGAACCAGGCCTTGGTCTCGGGGTCCTGTACCGCCAGCCGGGCGGTGGAGTGGCGGTTTTCCATGACCCGGGCCTGGATGCCGAGCTCGGCCTGGCCCCGGGTGTGGCTGCCCAGGTCGAAGTCGGTGCGGTTGGCGATGCCCTCGATCTCCTCATAGCCCAGGGTAGGGAAGTCGTACAGGAGGTCGAAGGTGCGCTTGGAGTAGTGGGAAAGGTCTTCCTTGGGCACGTCGAGCACCCGGATGCGTTCGCGGGGCAGGCCCTGGGCCGCCCACCACTGCAGCCTGATCTCGAGCCAGCGCTGGTGCCACTCCTCGTCGGTGCCGGGCTTGACGAAGTACTCAATCTCCATCTGCTCGAACTCCCGCACCCGGAAGATGAAGTTGCGGGGGGTAATCTCGTTGCGGAAGGCCTTGCCGATCTGGGCCACCCCAAAGGGCAGGCGCCGGCTGGTGGCATCCAGGATGTTCTTGAAGTTGATGAAGATGCCCTGGGCGGTCTCGGGCCGGAGGTAGCCGAACGAGTCCTCGTCGGCGACCGGGCCGATTTGGGTTCGGAACATCATGTTGAAGGGCCTGGGTGGGGTCCAGTCGCCGGGGGCCCTGTCGGCAGGGTCCACCACCCGGGCCTGGTTTAGCGCCAGCGCAGCCTGTTCGGGCTCGGCGAGCATCCTCGCCACCAGGCTGGCCAGGGGGGTGTCCTCGGCCAGGTCCATGGCCCGCGCGACCGCTGCTTGCACCGCCGGGGTCTGCTCTTTGAGCAGGTGGTCGAGCCGGTAGCGCTTCTTGGAGATGCGGTTGTCCACCAAAGGGTCAGCAAAGGTGGCCTCGTGACCGGAGTAGTGGAGCACCAGGCGGTGGGTGAGGATGCTCGAGTCCAGGCCCTCCATGTCGTCCCGCTCGTAGACCATGGCCTTCCACCAGGCGGCCTTGAGGTTGTTTTTGAGCTCCACCCCCAAAGGACCATAGTCGTAGGTACCCTGAAGACCTCCGTAGATGTCCGAGCCGGGAAATATGAAGCCCCGGCGTTTGCACAAACTCACCAGTTCGTCGAGTGTCTCGGCCGGCATGTCTCCTCCAAGCAAAAGCCCCCAGGCCCAAGCCTGGGGACGAAAGGTACACTTCCGCGGTTCCACCCCAGTTCCCGGGGAAACCCCGGGCACCTCTTTTCGCTGCGCTGGCCATATAGGCGAGCACCGCCGCCCTTCGCCCGGTTCTTCGCTGCCCGGCTCGCACCCTCCCGGGCTCGCTTGAGCTGAACGCCGGGTTACTCCTGCGGTTCAGCGCAGGCTCAAAGCTAGCACAGATTCTAAGCCAGCGCAAGCGGCGGGCAACACTTGGTAACGTGCAGCGCAAACACCGGAGAAGGGGGGCCATACTGTATTATTGGGGTAGGGAAGAACACCGCGCCATGTTGACTTGTCCAACACACCAGGAGGTTCGCCCTTGAACAGGTACGACGACCGCGCCAGGTTGGTATTTCACTATGCCAGAGAAGAGGGTAGCCGGCTGGGTCACAGCATGATTGGCCCAGAGCACCTGCTTCTGGGCCTGATGCGCGAAGGGGGCACGGCGGCGCGTATCCTCATGGAGTACGGCGCGAGCCTCGAGGCCATGCGGCGCATGGTGGAGGAGCTGGTGGGTCGGGGTGAGGGGAGCCGTACCGGTGAGCCCCCCGCCATCACCCCCAGGGCCCGGAGGGTTATGGAGCTGGCCGGGGCCGAGGCCCGCAACATGTCGAGCCAGGTCATCGGGACCGAGCACATCCTCCTGGGCATCATCCGCGAAGGGGATGGCATTGCCCACCGGATTATGACCCACTTCGCCAAGGATTTGGAGACCATCCGCTGGCGCATCCTATCGCAGGCCGGTGAAGGCAAGGAGAAGACCGTAGCCACCCCCTTCCTGGACGAGTACGGGCGCGACCTAACCAAGGAGGCCCGCGAGGGCAAGCTCGACCCTGTAATCGGCCGTACCGAGGAGATCAACCGGGTCATCCAGATTCTGGCCCGCCGCACCAAGAACAACCCCGTGCTGGTGGGCGACCCTGGGGTGGGTAAGACCGCCATCGTGGAGGGGCTGGCCCAGGCCATCGTGGAGGGGCGCGTACCCCCGGTGCTGCGCGGGGCCCGCATCGTGGCCATCGATTTGGCCGGGGTGGTGGCCGGCACCAAGTACCGCGGGGAGTTTGAGGAGCGGCTCCGCCAGATCATCGAGGAGCTCAAAAACGCCAAGGTGGTGGCCTTCATCGACGAGCTGCACACCCTGATCGGGGCCGGTGGGGCCGAAGGCACCCTGGACGCCGCCAACATCCTCAAGCCTCCCCTGAGCCGGGGTGAGATACAGGTCATCGGGGCCACCACCACCGGGGAGTACCACCGCTACATCGAGAAGGATGCGGCCCTGGAGCGCCGCTTCCAGCCGGTAATCGTGCTCGAGCCCACCCCGGAGGAGACCCTGGAGATTTTGAGGGGCCTGCGCCCCCGCTACGAGGCCCACCATGGGGTGGTCATCCCCGACGAAATCCTCTCGCTTTCGGTCAAAATCGGCATCCGCAGCCTGCCCGGGCGCAACTTCCCCGACAAAGCCATCGACCTCATCGACGAGGCCGCGAGCCGGGTGCGCCTCAACGACTCCCTGGGGCTTCCGGTGGCGGTGGATGAGGACGGCACCCCGCTGGTGGCCCGCGAGGACATCGAGAGCGTGGTGGACTCCTGGGGTGGGATTTACATCGACGACAAAGACGACAGCAAGCTTTTCAAGCTGGAGGAAGAGCTCAACAAGCGGGTGATTGGGCAAAAAGAGGCGGTGGAGGCCCTGGCCGCCGCCCTTCGGCGGAGCCGGGTGGGCCTGGGTGGGCGCACCCGCGTCTCGGCTAGCTTCCTCTTCGTGGGGCCTTCGGGGGTGGGCAAGACCCACCTGGCCAAAGCCCTGGCCGAGGTGCTCTTCGGTTCGGAAAGGGCCCTCATCCGCTTCGACATGTCGGAGTTCCAGGAGCCCCACTCCATCTCCAAGCTGATCGGGGCCCCGCCCGGCTATGTGGGCTATGAGCAGGGGGGGCGCCTCACCGAGGCGGTGCGCCGCCAGCCTTTCAGCGTGGTGCTGCTGGACGAAATCGAGAAGGCCCACCCGGACATCTACAACACCTTCCTGCAGGTGCTGGACGAAGGGCGGCTCACCGACGGCCTGGGCCGCACGGTGGACTTCCGCCGGGTGATCCTCATCATGACCTCCAACACCGGCTACAACGTGGGGCCGGCCATCGGCTTCACCAGCCGGGAGGTGGACACCGAAAGCCCCCTCAAGGCCCTCTTCACCCCGGAGTTCCTGGACCGGCTGGACGAGGTAATTCGCTTCAAGCCCCTCGAGCCCTCCGAGCTGGTCCAAGTGGCGCAGATCATGCTGGAGGAGATCAGCAAAGAGCTGGAGTCGCGCGAGAAGTTCGTGCGCTTTGACCCCCTGGTGGCCTCCTGGCTGGTGGAGCAGGCCCCCAAACAGAGCAGCACCCGCGTGCTGCGCAACCTGATCCGCGAGAAAATCGAGGACCCCCTTTCCATCGAGCTCCTCTCCCGGCCGGGGCGCCATCTCTACGTGACCCTCAAGGAGGGCGCCATCGCCTTCGAGACCCAGGAGCTGAGCGTGGGCCTGGCCTGACCTGGCCTTGGGGAGAACCCCCGGCCCGGCGCCCTTGGTCGGGGCCTCAGTCGAGCTGGGCCAGGGCCGCCAGGAGCTGCTCCGGGCTCATGTAGCCCCGCACCTCGCCCACCAGCCGGCCTCTGGCGTCGTAGAAGAAGTTGGCCGGGTACCCGTTCACCCGCAGCGCGCGGGCGACGACGCGCAGGGCATCTTGGTAGACCACCGCGTGGGTAAAGCCCTGGGCATCGTGGAACTGCCGCACCAGCGAGGCCGGCTCGCCGTCGTTGACAAAGGCGAACTGCACCCTGGGGTGAGCGCGGGCCACCGCCTCGAACTCGGGGAGCTGCCGCTGGCAGTAACTGCACCAGGTAGCCCAGACCGTAAGAACGAGGGGGCGCCCTGGCTGAAGCTGGACCGGCGCGCCGTCCAGCCGGACCAGGGTGGCCTGGGGCAGGTCGGTGCGGCGGGGGCTGGGCGCAGCCCAGAGGGCCAGCCCCACCAGACCGGCTACGACGAGGCCCACCAGCCCCATCTTCACGGCGGAAGGGATTCTGCTCACGGGTTCAGTGTAGCACCGTATACTGCCTTTCGTGTCCGCGCCTATTCCCCCCCTGGTGCGTAAAAACACCTTGTTGCTGTCCATCACCCAGGCCATCAACGGGGCGGGAATGCAGCTCGTGCCCACCCTGGGCGCCCTCCAGGTGGTGATGCTGCTGGGCAACAGCACTTTTGCCGGTCTGACCACCAGCCTGATGGGGCTGGCCAGGGTTTTGACCGCCCATGCTGTGGGGCAGCTCTCGGACCGCTGGGGGCGCAAGGTGGGGCTATACCTGGGGCTTTGGCTGGCCCTGGCAGGCTCTTTGCTGGTAGGCCTGGCGACCTTGTGGGCGGCCTTTGCCCTCTTCGTCCTGGGGGTGTTGGTCTTTGGGGCTGGGGTGGGGGCAGTCCAGCAGATGCGGGTGGCGGCGGCGGACATGTACCCCCAGAGCCGGCGGGGTGAGGGGCTGAGCCTGGTGGCGATGGGCTCGCTTTTGGGGGCGGGGCTGGCCCCTTTGGTGGTAGCGCTGGCAGAAGAGCTTGGCAAGCGTCTTTCGCTGAACGAGATTGCCCTGGCCTGGCTTTTGCTGCCCCTGCTTTGGTTGCCGGGCTTCGGCCTGGTGTGGGGCATCCGGCCCGACCCCAGGCAGATAGCGCTGGCGCTCGAGCGCTACTACCCCCCGGAGGCTTTGAAGGACGGGGCTTCGCTGCCGGAGCCCAGGCGGGCGGGCTCGAGCTGGGCGGCTATCCTCACCGCGGCAGCCGCCCAGGGGCAGATGGTCATGATGATGGCCATGACCGCCCTGGCCCTGAAGGCCATGGAGTGCAGCCTCTCGCAGATATCCCTCTCGGTGGCCCTCCACGTGATGGGCATGTTCGCTTTCTCCTGGCCTATTGGCCGCCTTTCCGACCGCCTGGGCCGCCAGCCGGTTATGGCTGCGGGCCTGGGGACAGCGGCCCTGGGGGCCCTTCTGGTGGGCTTGGGCACCAGCTATGGGGAGGTTACCCTGGGCACTTTTCTGGTGGGGCTGGGCTGGTCGGGGGCCTTTCTGGCCGCCAATGCCCTCCTCGCCGACCTCACCCCGCCCGGCGGGCGGGGCCAGGCGGTGGGGGTGCTGGAGTTCTGGTCCAGCCTGGCCGGGGTGCTCTTGCCCCTGCTGGGGGGGGTTTTGCTGGAGGGCCTGGGCATGCGGGCCCTGGGTTACTTTGGCGCCCTTTTGGTGCTGCTGCCCCTCCTTTTGCTTTTTAGGAAGGCTGAGGTTTGAGACCATGCTGCCTTCGGCCCTATCCCCCTACACCTCCTATGCCGAGTGGCTGTGCGCGCTGGAGGGCTATAGCGGGCAGTTGCGCTACATGAGGCTCCTGCCTCCCCGCCCGCCCCAAAAGGTGGCCTACCGGGGTCCTTTTGCCGGGGTGTTGCAGGTGCTGGGCCTGGAACCCTATGCCTATCAGGCCGAGGCCTTTGGCCTTTTGGAGCAGGGGGCCCATGTGGTGATTTCGGCCAGCACCGCCTCAGGCAAAAGCCTGGTCTTCCAGGTGCCGGTCCTCGAGGCCTTGCTGGAAGAGGAGACTGCCCTGCTGGTCTACCCCACCAAGGCCCTGGCCCACGACCAACTGGCCCGGCTGCGGAGGATGGGGGAGGCCCTGGGCCAGGCAGACCGCATCTACCCCTACGACGGGGACACCCCCGGGCGCGAGCGCAGGAAGGCTAGGGAGAAGGGGCTGGCCCTTCTCACCAACCCCGACATGCTGCACTTCGGCCTCCTGCCCCGCCACGCCGAGTGGGCCTCCTTCCTGGCCCGCTTGCGCTACATCGTGCTGGACGAGCTACACGCCTACCGCGGGGTGTTCGGCAGCCACACCGCCCTTATTCTGCGGCGGCTTTTGCGCCTGGCCTGGCACTACGGGGCCCGCCCCCAGGCGATTGCGGCCAGCGCTACCATCGCCAATCCAGCCGAGCACGCCCACAGCCTGACCGGCCTCACCTTCCACGCTGTCGGTGCGCAGATGGCTCGAGCCGAGCGGGAGTTCGGCCTTTGGGTGCCCAAGGCCCTCGATAAAGAGGGGAAGGTTCGGCGCAGCGCCAACCTCGAGGCCGCCCTCCTGGCCCGCCACGCTGCGGCCCAGGGCCTGCGCTTTCTTGTCTTCACCAACGCCCGCCGCACGGCTGAGCTGGTGGCCCGCTACGCTGCAGACGAGCGGGTCAAGCCCTACCGCGCGGGCTACACCGCCGCCGAGCGGCGCAGGCTGGAGCGGGCCCTGCAGGAGGGCAGCCTTCGGGTGCTGGTGAGCACCAGTGCCTTGGAGCTCGGGGTGGACATAGGGGGGCTGGATGGGGTGATCTTGCTGGGCTACCCGGGTTCGGTGAGCGCCTTCTGGCAGCGGGCCGGGCGGGCCGGGCGGGGGGATGAGCGTGCACTGGTGCTTTGGATTCCGCGGGAGGACCCGCTGGATGCCTTCTTCGAAGCCCACCCCGAGCTGCTTCTGGAAAGCCCCCCCGAGGCCGCCGTGGCCGACCCCGCGAACCGGGTGCTCTACCCCCTGCACGCCCACTGCGCCGCGCGGGAGCTGCCGATTGAGCCCAGTTCGCCCGACCCCCTGTACCACCCTGGGTTGCCCATCCTGCCGCCCCTCATCAGGAAGGGGGAGCGCCTCTACTCGCCCAGTCGCGACCCCCACCGGGCGCTGGTTTTGCGGGGGTTGGGGCGGAACTTCACGCTGCGGGACGGGAGTGGGCGGGTGCTGGGCAGCTTGGACGAGCGGCAGGCCTACTGGGAGGCCCACCCCGGGGCGGTCTATTTGCACCAGGGGGAGAGCTACCTGGTGCGCAATCTGGACCTGGAGAAGCGCGAAGTGGTGCTGCTGCCGGGCCTGGAGGACTACTACACCGAGCCCAGGGCCCAGACCGAGATCGAGGTCCTGGAAGGGGAGGAGGTCCAGCCCGGGGTCTGGGTGGGGGCGGTGCGGCTCAGGGAGTGGGTCACAGGCTACGTGAAGAAGCGCTACATCAGCGAGGCGGTGCTGGAGGAGGTGCCCCTGGCCATGCCCGAGCTGTGCTTCGAGACCGAGGCGGTCTGGTTCCATCCCTGCAGCTCTTTGCAGGCCCAGTTGCCCGGCGGACTGCACGCCCTCGAGCACACCCTGATCGGCCTGCTGCCCCTTTTCGTGCTGGCCGAGCGGCAGGATGTGGGCGGGGTCTCCTATCCCTTCTACCCCCGCCCCCTGCCTTCCGAAGGGGGGGCCACGGTCTTCATCTACGACGGCTACCCCGGGGGGGTGGGCTACGCCCGTGCGGCGGCCCGACAGTTTCCTCGCTGGGTGAAGGCCGCCCATGACCTGCTCAGGACCTGCCCTTGCGAGGCGGGCTGTCCTCGCTGCATCCTTTCGCCCAAGTGCGGCAACGGCAACCAGCACCTCGACAAACAGGCAGCCCTGTGGTTGGCCGAGGAGCTCTGCCGCCGCTATCCGGTGGGCCCTGCCCACTAGCGGGGGTGGTGCACGTGGGGCAGCAGCAGGCTGCGCGGCAGGGGGTGGCTCGAGGCCCAGTTGAACAGCGGGCGGGCAAAGGGGCTGCTCACGATGCCCTCCTTGACCGCCACCGGGATGCGCTCCGAGGGGTAGCGCAGGGCCCCCGTAGAGGCCACGTACTCGCTGGGGAAGCTGAGCCAGATGGTAAAGGCCAGGAACAACCCCCAGACCAAGCCCCCTGCCCCGCCCACCAGCCCCTCCAGCAGGGGCGAGAGAGGGGGGAGGGGGAGGAACCGGGCCAGGTAGGCCGCGCCCAGCCCCAGCAGCAGGGCCAAAAGGGGAAGGCCCCAGGCAGGCAGGAGGCCCCCCAGGAGAAGGGCCGCGGCGGCGTAGAGCAGCAGGGCGAGCCCAAAGGCCAGGGCGAACTGGGCCCCCCGGCGTATGCCAAAGGCTAGGGCAGCCGAGAGGACTAGAAGGGCCATCAGGTCGAGCCAGCTCAGCATTAAGGGCAGTATACCGGGCGGTTTTGCTTCTGGCAGGGCGTTTGACCTAGCGGCGGATGGCGTAGCCCCGGCTTTCCACCGCGGCGATGATTTGCTGCATGAAGGCCTCGGTCTCGAGGTCGGTGAGGGTGCGCTCCGGGTGACGGAAGACCAGGTGGAAGGCCAGGCTCTTCTGCCCGGCCTCCAGGGGCCGGCCCCGGTAGAGGTCGAAGACCTCGAGCCGCTCCAGATACTCCCCCGCGTGGGCCCGGATGAGGCGCTCGACCTCGGCGTAGGGGACCTCCTCGGGCACCACCACCGCCAGGTCGCGCAGGCTGGCGGGGAAGCGGGCCATGTCGCGGAAGCCCCCGGGCCCCTTGGGCAGGGGCAGGGCCAGCTCGAACAGGAAAACCCCCAGGGGCAGCTCCACCGCCTCAGCAATTGCGGGGTGCAGGGCCCCCATCTGCCCCACGCGCACCCCGTTCCAGTAGACCCCGCCGCTGATTCCGGGGTGCAGGTGGGGGGCGGTCTCCCTTTCCACCCGCACCCCGCTGCCCAGGTTGCGCGCCGCCGTTTCCAAAAGGCCTTTCAGGGCGAAGAAGCTGCCCTCCAGTCCTCGCTGCCAGAGGCCCGGCACCGCCTCGCCCCAAAGGAGGCCGGCGAGGTGGAGGGTTTCGGTTTGCTGGAAGACCCGGCCCACCTCGAAGAGCAGGAAGGGCCCCACCTCGCCCTGGGCCAGGGCGTGCTGTAGGTTTTTCAGTAGCCCCGGGTAGAGCATGGTGCGCAAAGCGGTGCGTTCGGGGGTCTGGGGGTTTTGCATGTAGACGGTGGGGGCAGGCGCCCTGTAGAGGGCGCACTCCTCGGGGGAGGACCAGGCGTAGTTGATGACCTCCTGGAAGCCGAGACCGGCCAGCACCGCCTTGAGCCGCTCGGTGGCCTCGTAGGGTTCGTCCACCCCCAGGTTGTCGGGGTGGGGGAAAAAGCTCGGCAGGCTGGTGGGAATCTTGTCGTAGCCCACGATGCGGGCCACCTCCTCCACCAGATCTTCCTCGATGCGCAAGTCCACCCGGTGGCTGGGGGGGGTGACCCGGTAGACCCCTTCTGCTTCCCCCGCTTCGACGCGGCAGCCCAGGCGGGCCAGCACCCCAAGCTGCTCTGCCTCGGGGTAATCCATGCCCACCAGCCGGTTGGTGTAGGCGGGCCGGAAGGCGATGGGCTCTGGGGGCTGGGTGTGGTCCAGGTCGAGCCGGGCCTGGGCCACCTCTACCCCCTCACCCCCCCAGGCCTGCAGCAGCTCGAAGAAACGGTCGGCGGCCCGGTGCACGCCTTCCGGGTCCACCCCCCGCTCGAAGCGGTAGGAGGCCTCGGTCCTGAGGCCGTGCCGCCGGGCTGTGCGGCGAATCGTCACCGGGTCGAAGTGGGCCACCTCCAGCGCCACCGCGGTGGTGGTGGCGCGAATCTCGTCCTCGGCCCCCCCCATCACCCCTGCGAGGCCGGCGGGCCGGGTCTCCTCGCCTGTTTTTACGGCGATGAGCAGGTCGCCTGCCCCCAGGGTGCGCTCCACCCCGTCCAGGGTGACGAGCCGTTCCCCAGGCCGGGCGAAACGCACCCAAAGCCCCTCCCCCACGAAGGCCGCGTCGTAGGCGTGCATGGGGTTGCCCAGCTCGAGCATGGCGTAGTTGGTGGCGTCCACCACGTTGGAGATGGGGCGCATCCCCGCGGCAAAGAGGCGGCGCTGGACCTGGAGGGGGCTGGGTCCTATGCGGATGCCCCGGGCATAGGAGAGGGTGAAGCGGTCGCAGGCCCGGGGCTCCTCGATCGTGAGCCCGAAGGGCAGGGGGAGGGGGGTGGTCTTGGGCTGGGGGCGGGGCTCGATGAGGTGGAACCCCAGCGTAGCCAGGTCGCGGGCCACCCCATAGACCGAGAGCCAGTCCGGGCGGTTGGGGGTGATCTCCACCTCGATTACCTCGTCGGGGCCGAAGACCTCGGCCAGGGGGGTGCCGGGGGGCAGGGCCTCGGGTGGGAACTCCAGGAGCCCCCCTCCGTACTCGCCCAGCCCCAGCTCGCGGGCTGAGAGGACCATGCCGTAGGACTCCACCCCGGCCACCCGGCGCACCCCAACGCTGCCCTCCGGCAGCACGGCCCCCGGCAGGGCCAGGGCCACCCCCATGCCGGGCTGGGCGTTGGGATCACCGGAGACCACCTGCACCTCCTGCCCGGCGTCCAGCACGAGCCGGCGCACCTCCCGGCCCTCCAGCGGCTCCACGGCCAGCACCCGGGCGAAGACCACCTGGCGGTGGGGCACGGCCAGGGGCATGATGCGCTCGACCTCGAGGCCCAGCCCGGCCAGGAGCACCTCCAGGCGCTCGGGGCCCGGGGCTTCAGGCAGGAACTCCTTGAGCCAGCTATAGACAATCCTCACCGCTTACCCCCTGAACTGCCGTAGGAAGCTTAGCCGGTTTTGGTAGAAGTAGCGGATGTCGGGGATGCCGTAGCGCAGAATGGCCAGCCGCTCGACCCCCATGCCAAAGGCCCAGCCGGTCATTCCCTCGTAGACCCTGGGCAGCCCCCGCTCTTCTCGGTAGTCGTCGACCGCGCGGAAAAGATAGGGGTGCACCATGCCGGCCCCGCCCAGCTCGAGCCACTTCCCCCGCTCGGGCCACCACATGGCGAACTGTACCCCAGGCTCCACAAAGGGGAAGAAGGTGGGCTGGAAACGGGCCTTGCCCTCCTTGCCGAAAAGCCCCCGGGCCAGCTCCTCGATGGCCCCCTTGAGGTCGGCCATGGTGATGCCCTGGCCCACCACCAGCCCTTCTAGCTGGTGGAACATGGCCTCGTGGGAGGCGTCGGTCTCCTCGTAGCGGAAGACCCGGCCCGGCACCACGATGCGGAAGGGCGGGGTGTGGGCAATCATGTAGCGAATCTGCATTCCCGAGGTGTGGGTGCGCAGCACCGCGCCCCCCCGGTGGTTGACGCTTTCCCCGAAGGGCCCTTGGATGGTGAAGGGCGTGGGGCCCCTGAACTCCACCCAGAAGGTGTCCTGCATGTCTCGCGCGGGGTGCCACTCAGGCATGTTGAGGGCATCGAAGTTGAAGTACTCGCTCTCCACCTCGGGGCCCTCCACCACGCTGAAGCCCAGGCGGCGGAAAATCCGCAGAAGCTCCCCCAGGATCAGGCTGGTGAGGTGCAGCCCACCCGAGGGAAAGGCGTAGCCGGGCAGGGTCACGTCCACCGACTCGCGCGAGAGCCGTTCCTCCAGCGCCCTTGCCCTAAGCGCGGCCTCGCGCTCCTCCAGGGCCTTCTCGATGGTTCCCTTCCACTCGTTGAGCACCCGCCCCCGCTCCCGCCTTTCCTCCAGGGGAAGCTGGCCCAGGGTCTTCATGGCCTGGGTAAGCAGGCCGTTGCGCCCCAGGTAGCGGACCTTTACCCCCTGCAGGGCCTCGAGGTTTTCTGCTTTCTCAATCTCTTCCAGCGCCGCGCTCAGCTCCATCTGGCCTCCATCAAGGCTTGGGGCGGCCAAGAGGCCGCCCGCGAGAGAGGAACCCTCCCCCGCGGGCTACCCAAAAAACCACCCCCTGGCCATGGCCCCAAGTCTAAGCGACGGCTCCCTCAGAACACAAGCGGTGGCTCTGCCAGAATAGACCCATGACCTACGAGACCTTCGTCGAGACCGCTGAGCGCCTTTGGGCCGAGATTCCGGACGAGTTCAAGCGGGGACTGCAGGGGCTTCACATCCTGGAGGCAGCCAAACCCGACCCCGAGGCGCCCGAGCTGCTGCGCCTGGGCGAGTACCACGACCCGGGCTTCCCCTCGGTGCTGGGGGGGTTTGAGGGCATCGGGCGGCACATCGCCCTCTTCTACGGCTCGTTTGCCGCCCTTGCGGCCGAGGACCCCGGGTTCGACTGGGAGGGGGAGATCTGGGAGACCCTGCTGCACGAACTCAGGCACCACCTGGAGTCGCTGGCCTGGCGCGACGACCTGGTACAGGAGGACCTGGAGGCCCTGCGCCGCTACCGGGAAGGGCGTTAGCTATTCAAGGCCTCGATGCCGGGCAGGGTGCCGAGCTCCAGTAGTTCCAGGCTGGCCCCCCCGCCAGTGGAGACATGGCTGAACTTATCGGCCATGCCTAGCTTGTTGGCCGCGGCCACCGAGTCGCCCCCGCCAATCACGGTGAAGGCCCCCTCCAGCCGGGCGATGGCCTCGCCCACGGCCAGGGTGCCCTGGGCGAAGTCGTCCATCTCAAAGACCCCCATGGGCCCGTTCCAGAGCACGGTTTTAGCCCCTTGGAGGGCTTCGGCGAAGGCTTTTGCGCTCTCAGGGCCAATATCGAGGCCCATCCAGCCCTCTTCAATGGCGTTGGCCGGCATGATGCGGGTGGGGGTTCCGGCCTCTATCTTTTGGGCGGCCACCACGTCCACCGGAAGAAGGAGCCGCACCCCCATCTCGCCGGCCCGCCGCATCAGGTCGCGGGCCAGCTCGAGCCGGTCGTCCTCCACCAGGCTCTTGCCCACCTGGCCGCCCTGGGCCTTGATGAAGGTGAAGGCCATGGCGCCCCCGATGATCATTCCCGTCACCCTGGGCAGCAGGTTCTCAATCACCCCGATCTTGTCGGAGACCTTGGCCCCCCCCAGCACCACCCAGTAGGGCTTCTCGGGGTTGTGGAGCACCCTGCCCAGGCTTTCGACCTCTTTTTCCATCAAGAAGCCCGCGTAGCTCGGCAAAATCCGGGCCACCCCAGTGACCGAGGCGTGGGCCCGGTGGGCCGAACCGAAGGCATCGAGCACGAAGACCTGGCCCAGCCGGGCGTATTTTTGCGCGAGCTGGGGGTCGTTCTTCTCCTCGCCTGCCTCAAAGCGCACGTTGTCCAGCAGTATTACCGACCCCGGCGGGGCTGCCTCCACCCGTTCCAGCGTGGCCTCGCTGGCTGGGGTGAGCTCGGGTGTGCCCCCGATGAAGGTCACCGGCCGGCCCAGGTGCTTTTCCAGCACCGGGGCCACCGGGGCCAGGCTCTGGGCGGGGTCGAAGCCCTTGGGCCGGCCCAGGTGGGAGAAGAGCACCAGGGTGGCCCCCTGCTCCAAGAGGTGCTTCAGGGTGGGCACCGCCGCTGCAATGCGGGTCTCGTCCTGGACCGCCCCGTCCTTGAGGGGCACGTTGAAGTCCACCCGCACCAGCACCCGCTGGCCGCTGGCGTTCAGCTCGTTGAGGGTGCGCATGGGGGCCTCCTAGAGCCGCTTGCCGATGTACTCTGTCAGGTCGGCCACCCGGCAGCTATAGCCCCACTCGTTGTCGTACCAGGCCACCACCTTGACCAGGTTGCCCACCACCAGGGTATCCAGGGCGCTGAAGATGGAGGAGTGGGGGTCGCCTTTTAGGTCAATCGAGACCAGGGGTTCCTCGGTGTAGGCCAGGATGCCCTTGAGGGGTCCCTCGGCGGCGGCCTTCATGGCCGCATTGACCTCTTCTTTGGTCACCTCGCGGCCCAGCACGGCAGTGAAGTCCACCACCGAGACGGTGCTGGTGGGCACGCGGAAGGCCATCCCGCCGAACTTGCCCTTGAGCTCGGGGATGACCAGCCCCACCGCCTTGGCCGCCCCGGTCTCGCTGGGCACGATGTTGAGGGCAGCCGCGCGGGCGTCGCGGGGGTCATCCTTCACGGCGTCCACCAGGCTCTGGCTGGCGGTGTAGGCGTGAACCGTGGTGAGGAGCCCCTTCTCGATGCCAAAGTTGTCGTTCAAAACCTTGGCTACCGGGGCTAGGCCGTTGGTGGTGCAGCTCGCATTGGAGACCACGTGGTGCTTGGCGGGGTCATACATGTGCTCGTTGACCCCCATCACCACGGTGAGCATATCGCCCTTGCCGGGGGCGCTGATGATGACCTTTTTGGCACCGGCCTGAAGGTGGGCCTCGGCGGCCTCGAGCTTGGTGAAGCGGCCGGTGGACTCAATCACGATGTCGACCCCAATCTCACCCCAGGGCAGCTTGGCTGGGTCTTTTTCCTCGTAGACCCGGATGCGCTTGCCGTTGACGGTGATGCTTTCCTCGTCGTAGCTCACCGTGCCGGGGAAGCGGCCGTAGTTGGAATCGTACTTGAATAGGTGGGCCAGGATGGCGTTGTCGGAAAGGTCGTTGATGCCCACCACCTCCACCCCGCGCTCCAAGAGGATGCGGAACACCTGACGACCAATCCGCCCGAAACCGTTGATGGCTACACGCATACTTCCTCCCAGAGGCAACGCCGAGGCGGCCTCGAGCGTTCCCCTGCCCAATATACCGCCTGATGAAAAAAAGCCCATAACCAGCGCTTAAGAGGAGGGGAGTTCTTGTGAATAAATACACAGCCCTAGCCGAGCCCCAGGTAGGCCAGGTACCAGCGCAGCAGGGCCTCGCCGTAGAAGAAGGCCACCACCCCACCCACCGCCAGGTAGGGGCCGAAGGGGATTTGCTGGCCACCTCTGCCAAACCGCTGGGCCAGCAGCCCCAGGACCGCCCCGGCTAGCACCGCAATCAGGAGGGCCACCAGGAACTGGGCGAAGCCCAGCCAGACCCCTAAAAACCCGGCCAGCACCACGTCTCCGTAGCCCATCACGCTCACGTAGCCGCTTTCCTCCGTGTTGTCGGCCTCTACCTTGTCGGAGGGGTTTCGAATCCACCAGTAGAGCATGCCGGCCAGGGCCAGCCCCCCAGCCGAGAGGAGCATGCCCCTCAGGCTCTCCAGAGGAGAGGCCTGCAGCAGCAGGGCGGCCAGCGGGGCCAGGGCCGCCAGGCCCAGCGTGAGCCCGTCGGGCAGGGCCAGGACCCGGGCGGTGCGGGCGTTGAGGGCGGCGTTCAGGAAGCCCAGCAGGAGCCCCAGGCTGCCCCAGTAGACCCCGCCCGCCGTACCCCACATCCCCCCCCAGGCCCCGCCCATGGCGGCTAGATGGACCTGATGCACCCCAAAAGGGCCCTCGCGGGGGCTGTCCTTGAAGCGGTTGTAGATGAGCCCCCCGTACCCGGCCAGAAGGGCCAGCAGCCCGGCCGCCAACAGCCCCCCCTCCAGCGCCTGGGAGAAACCCTGGGGGAAGCCCAGGGCCCAGGCCGCCATGAGCCCCAGGAAGACCCCGGCGAAGTTGAGCGAGTTGGGCAGGGTCTTGGTGTCGATGTCGATGAAGGCCAGGGCGATGAGCAGGGCGATGAAGGCCCACACCAGCAGGACCCCGGCAATCCCTCCTGTGCCCCCCAGCAGGTAGGCGCTGAGGGCGAAGAGAAAGGCGGTGAGGGCCTCCACCAGGGGGTAGCGGGGGGAGATGGGGCCCCGGCAGCGGCGGCAGCGGCCCCTCTGGAGCAGCCAGGAGAGGAGGGGCAGAAGCTCAACGGGGGTGAGGGTGTGGCCGCAGTGGGGGCAGCTCGAGCGGGGCCGGACCACCGAGAGGCCTTTGGGCAGCCGGTAGATCACCACGTTCAGGAATGAGCCGATGAGGCTGCCAAAAAGAAAGGCGTATACCAGCCAGATCCACTCCACCCCGCCATTATTACGCCTCGAGGTGCGGGTAAACTGGGGTGTGCTCAGGAGCCCGTTGCTTGCAGTGCCCCATGGCTTTACCACCCGCACAGGAGGGGTCTCGCCCCCGCCCTTCGATACGCTGAACCTGGGCCTTTCTACCGCCGATGACCCGAAGAACGTTCTGGAGAACCGCCGCCGGGTGCTGGCCCTTTTCGGGGACCCCCCCCAGGCAGGGCTGCGGCAGGTGCACGGCGCCACCGTGCACGCGGTAGAGGCGGCGGGGGAGTGGGAGGGCGATGGCCTTCTGACCCACACCCCCGGGCTTTTGCTGCGGGTGAGCGTGGCCGACTGCTACCCCATTTTGCTGCACGAGCCGGTGCGGGGGGTGGTGGGGGCCTTGCACGCCGGCTGGCGGGGGGTGGTGCAGGGGATTCTGCCGAGAGCGTTGGCGTTGGCCCAGGCGCGCTACGGCGCCGACCCGGCCCAGGTGCGGGTGGCGGTGGGCCCGGGCATCGGGGGGTGCTGCTACCAGGTGGGGCCAGAGGTGGTGGAGGCCTTTGAGCAAGCAGGCCTGCCCTTCTACCGGCCCGATAGCGAACCGGGCCGTTTCCGGCTCGACCTGGAAGCGGCCATTCGCGCCCAGGCCCTCCAGGCCGGGGTGCGAGCAGCCCACTACTGGGCTTTGGGAGCCTGTACCTATACCGATTCCCGCTTTTTCTCCTACCGCCGCGAGCGGAACACCGGTCGTATGTGGGCCGTGATTATGCTGGCCCCTACCTAGGGCGGTTTTAGCTAGACTGTAGGGGTGCTCTGGCCCCGGGCCCGGCTGCAGTCGGTCACCGAGATTACCCCCCTCTGGCTCAGGGAGCGGGGGCTGCGAGGGGTAATTTTGGACCTGGACAACACCCTGGTGCCCTACGGGTTCTACGGCGAGCCCCCGGCCCACCTGGTGGGCTGGCTGGAGGAGCTGAAGGCGGCGGGTATACCCCTGGTGCTGGTGTCGAATGGGAGTCGGGCGCGGGTGGGCTACTGGCGGGAGAAGCTCGGGGTGCTGGGGCTGGGTCCCGCGGGCAAGCCCTGGTGCGGCTTTCGCTCGGCCTTGCGGCGGATGGGGCTTCAGGCTTGTGAGGTGGCGGTGGTGGGCGACCAGCTTTTCACCGACGTGCTGGGGGGTAATCTGGTGGGCGCCTACACTGTTTTGGTCCCGCCCCTTTCTTCCCGGGAGCTGGGCTACACCCGGCTGGTGCGGCGGTTGGAGCGCTTTGTGCTAAGGGTTTTGCTGGCAGAGGAATTTGACCCGGGCAAGACCCGCCAAGGCCCCACAATAAAAAAAGAGTAGGGCGGGGGAAGCCGCGTTTTGAGGAGGATGGGTCGAATGGCAAACGTCCTGACGATAGGCGACAAGCGATTGGGAGCAGCCCTTCTGGAAATGGGCCTGTTGAGCGACGAGGAGCTGCAGCGGGCCCTCGAGCAGCACCGCGAGGTGGGCGGCAACCTCTCCGATGTGATTGTGGAGCTTGGGCTCCTTTCCGAGCGCCGCATCGCCCAGGCCATCGAGGAGGCCTTCGGGATTCCCATGGTGGAGCTGGTGGGCATGGAAATCTCCCCTGAGGCCAAGTCGCTCATCCCGGCTGAGCGGGCCCGCGACCTGGGGGCCATTCCCTTCAGCCTGGAGGGGGGTACCCTGCGGGTGGCCCTCCTCAACCCCCTCGACAACCTGGTGCTGGAAGAGCTGGAGGAGCTTACCAACCAGATCATCGAACCCTACCTGACCACCCCCTCCTCTTTCCGCTACGCCCTGGCCCTGCACTACCCCGAGCTGGGTCTGCCCATTCCCCCGCCGCCCTCGGCGGCCTCGCCCGCCGACATGCAGCTCGGGGAAATTCTGGTGAGCAAGGGCTGGCTGCGCCGGGAGGACCTCGAGGCAGCTTTGGTAGAGCAGGAGAAGACCGGGGAGCTTCTGGGCCGGCTGCTCATCCACAAGTTCGGCCTCCCCGAGGAGCGGCTTTACCAGGCACTGGCCGAGCAGGCGGGGATTGAGTTTAGGGCTGAGCTGGGGGACCTCGAGCTCCAGCCCGAGGTCACCGCCCTGCTGCTTCGTCCCGATGCTTTGCGCTACCAGGCGGTGCCGGTGCGCCAGGAGGGGGCCCAGGTGCTCGTGGTGCTGGCCGACCCCCGCCACCGCCACGCGGTGGCCCAGCTCATCGAAAAGCCCACCCGCTTCGTTCTGACCCTGCCCAAAGTGTGGGAGGGGCTTTTTGCCCGGGCCTATCCGGAAAAAAGCCGGATCGGCGAGGCCCTGGTGCAGGAGGGCAAGATCGACCGCTCGGCCCTGCAAGCAGCCCTCTCGGTGCAACGCCGCATGGGCAAGACCCGCCCTCTGGGCGAGGTGCTGGTGGAGCTCGGCTATGTGACCGCGCAGGATGTGGAGGAGGCGCTGGCCAAGCAGCGCCAGGGCGGAGGGCGGCTCGAGGACACCCTGGTGCAGTCGGGGAAGATCAAGCCCGAGATGCTGGCCAAAAGCCTGGCTGCTCAGCTCGGCTACCCCTACATCGACCCCACCGACTCGCCCCCCGACCCCTCGGTGCTCACCATGGTGCCCGAGGCCACCGTGCGCCGCTACACCATCTTCCCCCACCACCTGGAGGGCAACACCCTGGTGGTTTTGATGAAGGACCCGCGCAACATCCTGGCCATCGACGACCTGCGCATGATTACCAAGCGCGACATCATGCCCGCGGTCTCGGCCGAGGCGGCCATCAACCGGCTCATCGAGCGCTTCTACGGGGGGACCACCGGGGTCGAGGAGCTGGCCCGGGAGTTCGAGGGCAAGAAGAAGGAGGAGGAAACCGATACCAGCGCCCTCGACGACAACGCGGTGGTCAAGCTGGTCAACAGCATCATCCGCGAGGCCTACTTGCAGGATGCCTCGGACATCCACATCGAGCCGCGCCAGTCGGATATCCTGGTGCGCATCCGGGTAGACGGGGCTTTGCGTGAGTACATGCGGCTGCCCAAGGGGGCAGGGCCGGCCATCGCCTCGCGGGTCAAGATCATGGGCAACCTGGACATCGCCGAGCGCCGGCTGCCCCAGGACGGGCGGGTGCGCTACCGCGACCGCTCCATTGACCTCGACCTGCGGCTCTCCACCTTGCCCACGGTATATGGGGAAAAGATCGTGATGCGCCTTCTGCGCAAGGCCGCCGATATTCCCGAGATTGAGCAGCTCGGTTTTGCTCCCGACGTCTTCCAGCGCTTCGAGGACGTTATCTCCAAGCCCTACGGCATCTTCCTCATCACCGGTCCTACCGGCTCGGGCAAGTCCTTCACCACCTTCAGCATCCTGAAGCGCATCGCCACCCCCGATAAAAACACCACCACCATCGAAGACCCGGTGGAGTACGAGATTCCCGGCATCAACCAGACCCAGGTCAACCCGGTGGCCGGCCTGACCTTTGCCAAGGCCCTGCGAAGCTTTTTGCGCCAGGACCCCGACATCATCATGGTGGGGGAGATCCGCGACTCTGAGACGGCCAAAATCGCTACCGAGGCCGCCCTCACCGGTCACTTGGTGATTGCCACCCTGCACACCAACGACGCGGCGGGGGCCGTTACCCGTTTGGACGAGATGGGGGTGGAGCTCTTCAACATCTCCGCTGCCCTCATCGGGGTGCTGGCCCAGCGGTTGGTGCGGCGCATCTGCGAGCACTGCAAGATCGAGGTTGAGCCCGACCCCATGGTGCTGCGCCGGCTGGGCCTGAGCCGGGAGGACCTGCGGGGCAAGACCCTCTACAAGGGCACCGGGTGCGACAAGTGCAGCGGCACGGGGTACAAGGGCCGGGCCGCCATCCACGAGCTGATGGTGCTGGACGACGAGATCCGGCGGGCCATTGTGGAGGGGCAGTCGGCTACCCAGATCAAGGAAATCGCCCGCAGGAACGGGATGAAGACCCTGCGGGAAGACGGCATCCAGAAGGCCTTTTTGGGCATTACCACCCTGGAAGAGGTGATGGCCCGCACCAACGAGTAGGGGTAGAATCACGGTGCCATGGACTGGAGGGAGTACCTAGCGCGGCACCAGGCGGCTTACCTCGAGGACTTCCGCACCTTTCTTTCCATCCCCAGCATCTCGGCCCAGCCTGCCTACCAGGCCGAGGTGCAGCGGGCAGCCCGCTGGCTGGCCGAGCGCTTCCGCAAAGCAGGGTTTGCTGCGGAGGTATACCCCACCCAGGGCCACCCGGTGGTCCTGGCCGAGTACACCCCCTACCCCGACCGGCCCACCCTGCTCTACTACGGCCACTACGACGTCCAGCCGGCCGATAACCCCGAGCGCTGGCGCACCCCCCCTTTTGAGCCCACCGTGGTGGATGGGCGCATCGTGGCCCGGGGAGCCTCGGATATGAAGGGCCAGGTGATGGCCTTCCTGCTGGCAGCCGAAGCCCTCATTGCCACGCAGAGCCTGGGGCTGAACGTGAAGGCTTTGATTGAAGGGGAGGAGGAGGTCGGCAGCCCCCACCTGCCGGCCTTCGTCGAGGAGCACAGAGAGCGGCTGCGCTGCGACATGGTCATCAACGGCGACAGCGGCCAGCTCTCCGAGACCACCCCCCTCATAAGCCTGGGGGTGCGGGGCATATGCGGCTTGGAATTCGACCTGCTTGGCCCCAGCCACGATCTGCACTCGGGTTCCTGGGGCGGCCAGGTGCAGAACCCTCTGCACGCCCTGGCCGAGCTCATCGCCTCGCTCCACCGAAAAGATGGCAGCGTAGCAGTGCGGGGCTTTTATGACGAGGTGGAGCCTCTGAGCCCCGAGCTGCGCGAGTGGTACCGGAGAATTCCCTGGAACGAAGAGGAGATGCGGGCCAGGCTTGGGGTGCCCGAGTTCTATGGCGAGGAGGGCTACACCGCCTGGGAGCGGATCACCGGGCGGCCGACCCTAGAGGTCAACGGGATGTGGGGGGGGTATACGGGCCCGGGCAGCATGACCGTGATCCCCGCCAGCGCCCATGCCAAGATTACCTGCCGCCTGGTGCCGCACCAGGACCCCGAGAGGATTGTGGCGCTGGTGAAGGCCCACCTGGAAGAACACCTTCCCAAAGGGGTGCGCCTGGAGGTGCGCGCTATGGAGTCCGGGGCTCCCGCCTTCCGCATGCGGGCCGACCACCCGGTGGTACAGGCGGCCAAGGAGGTGCTCACCGAGCTCTACGGCGTGCCGCCGGTGGAGACCATGTTCGGCGGTTCGGTGCCCATCCTCTCCACCCTCAAGCGGATGCTGGGCCACGACCCGGTGAGCTTTGGTTTTGCCCTCGAGGACGAGCTCATCCACTCGCCCAACGAGTTCTTCCGCCTTTCCAGCTTCGAGAGGGGGCAGCGGGGCTACGCCATGCTGCTGTTGCGCCTGGCCCGCTAGGCCGGGCGGCGGGCTACCAGGGTCAGGATTTCGTATAGGGCCACGGTTTTGCCCTCCTGGTTGGTGAGCTCCACCGCCCAGGTCACCACCCCAGCGGGCCGCTCGCCGGGGCGGGGGTCTTTGGCGGTCTTGGACTTGACCGTAAGCCGGGCCTGAAGGGTGTCGCCAGCCCTCACCGGCTCGATGAACCGCAGCCGCTCCAGGCCGTAGTTGGCCAGCACCGGCCCCGGGGCTGGGTGTACGAAGAGGCCCGCGGCCATGGAGATGAGGAAGTAGCCGTGGGCCACCCGGCTTCCAAAGATGGAGTCCTTGGCCCCCAGCTCGTCCACGTGGGCGTAGAAGTAGTCGCCCGTCACGTTGGCGAAGTTCACGATGTCGGCCTCGGTCACGGTGCGGCGATGGGTGAGGAGGCTCTCCCCGATTTCCAGGTCTTCGAAGTACTTGCGGAAGGGGTGGACCACATCCTCCTTGACCCGGGCCCCCCGCACGTACTCGTCGCTAAGGACCATCAGGGTGGTGGGGTCGGCCTGCACTGCGCAGCGCTGAAGGTAGGGCTGGAGGCCCCGCACCCCCCCCAGCTCCTGGCCCCCGCCGGCCCGGCCTGGCCCCCCGTGCACCAAGGGGGGCAGGGGTGAGCCGTGGCCGGTGGACTCCTTGGCGTTTTCCCGGTTCAGCAAAAGCAGCCGCCCGTGGTGGGTGGCCAGCCCGAAGAAGAGGGTGCGGGCCTCCTGGGGGTCGTGGGTCACGATGGTCCCAACCAGGCTGCCCCGGCCCCGCCGGGCCAGGGCGATGGCCTCGTCTAGGTCCCGGTAGGGCATCAGGGTGGCCACCGGGCCGAAGGGCTCGAGGTCGTGCGCCCCCGATTCCCAGGGCTTGGGGCTGTAGAGCAGGGTGGGGGGCATGAAGCCGCCCTTTTCAGGGTCCCCTCCCCGCAGCTCGAGTTCCCCCTCGAAGGCCAGCTCGCAGCCCTTGGCCTGAAGCTCCTCGAGCACCGCCCGCACCTCCGCCCGCTGCGCTGTGCCCACCAGGGGCCCCATCCGCACCTCTTCCCGGCGGGGGTCGCCCAGGGTGGTCTCGGCCAGGGCCTTTTTGAGCGCTTCCAGCACCGCTTCAGCCTTTTCCATGGGGACGATGACCCGCCGGATTGCGGTGCACCTCTGCCCGGCCTTGATGGTCATCTCCCGCACCACCTCCTCTACAAAAAGCCTGAACTCGGGCTCGCCCGGCTCCACGCTTCTTCCCAGGACGGCGCAGTTCAGGCTATCGGCCTCCATGTTGAAGGCCACCGCCTGGGCGATCAGGTTGGGGTGGGCCTTGAGCCTGCGCCCGGTGGCCGCCGAGCCGGTGAAGCTCACCACATCCTGCTCGTTTAGGTGCTCGAAGAGGTCGCCGATGCCCCCACAAACGAGCTGGACGGCCCCTTCGGGAAGGATGCGCGACTCCAGGATGGCCCTGAAGACCGCTTCGGTCAGGTAGGCGGTCTGGGTGGCGGGTTTGACGATGGCCGGCACCCCCGCGATAAGGCTGGGGGCCAGCTTCTCCAGCATCCCCCAGACCGGGAAGTTGTAGGCGTTGATGTGCACCGCCACCCCCTCCTTGGGCACCAGAAGGTGCCGCCCCAGGAAGCCGCCCTGCTTGGAGAGCGGGATGGGTTCGTCTTCCAGCAGGAATTTTCGGTTGGGTAGCTCCCGGCGGGCCAGGGAGGCGTAGCTGAAGAGGGTGCCAATGCCTCCGTCGATGTCGAACCAGCTATCCTGCCGGGTGGCCCCGGTCTTGTGGGAGAGGGGGTAGAACTCCTCCTTGCGCCTGTGCAGGTACTCGGCCAGCGCCCGCAGCATGGCGGCTCGCTCGTGAAAGGTGTGGCGCCGCAGGTTGGGACCGCCCACCTCCCTGGCATGGCGGACCATCTCGGCGAAGTCCAGGCCCTCGCTGCCGACCTCGGCCACCGGCTCCCCATAGACCGCGTCCCGCACCACCACCCCGGGGGCCGGGCTTTCGTACCAGGCGCCCACCGCGTAGCTTTTAAGCTTCATGTCCCCATTCTAACAAACGCTTGTTTGACAAGGGTCGGGCCCGCCCATCCCCTATGATGGGCGGGTATGACCGCGCAGGAGGCCTACCAGTGGTTGTTGCAACACTATCGTGAGAGCGCCTATCTGGAGTCTTTCGGCAAGCTGGCCGGCTGGGACCAGGCCACCTACCTCCCCCGCAAGGGCCAGGCCCACCGGGCCAGGATGCAGGCCGCGCTGGCCCGGCTGCTGCACCAGCGGGCCACCGACCCTCGAATAGGGGAGATGCTGGCGGTGGTGGAGGCCTCGGACCTGGGGGGCCAGGACTCGGTGGAGGCGGTGAACGTGCGGGGATGGCGGCGGGCCTACGACCAGGCCACTAAAATCCCCGAGCGGCTGGCGGTGGAGCTGGCCGAGGCCACCAGCCAGGGGGAGGCCATCTGGCAGGAAGCCCGGCCCAAGAACGACTGGGAGGGTTTCAAGCCGGCTTTAGAGCGCATATTCGCCCTGACCCGCGAGCTGGCCTCGGCCCTGGGCTACCAGGAGGAGCCCTACGACGCCTTGCTGGACCTCTATGAGCCGGGGGCCACGGCCAGGCAGGTAGAGGCGGTCTTTGCCCCTTTGCGCTCAGCCACCGTGGAGCTGCTGGGGCGCATCCAGGGTAGCCGCCGTCGGCCCGACCGCTCGATTCTGCACCGCCACTTTCCCCAAGCAGCCCAGGAGGCCTTCGGCAAGGAGGTCCTGGAGCGGCTGGGGTTCGACCTCGAGGCCGGCCGCCTGGACGTGGTGGCCCACCCCTTCATGCAGGGGATTGGGCCCGGGGATGTGCGCCTGACCACCCGCTACTTTGAGGACTTCTTCAGCGCGGGCTTCTTCGGCATCCTGCACGAGATGGGGCACGGCCTCTATGGGCAGGGGCTGTTGGCCGAGCACTTCGGCACCCCCATGGGCACCGAGGTCTCGCTTGGGGTTCACGAGTCGCAAAGCCGCACCTGGGAGAACTGGGTGGGGCGCAGCCTGGGGTTCTGGCAGTTCTTCTGGCCCCGGGCCCAGCACCACTTCGAGGCCTTCCGCGGGGTGGCGCTGGAGGACTTTTACTTCGCCATCAATGCCGTTGAGCCGAGCCTCATACGGGTCGAGGCCGACGAGGTGACCTACAACCTGCACATCCTCATCCGCTTCGAGCTCGAGCTGGCCCTGCTGCGGGGCGAGCTTAGCCTGGACGAGCTTCCCATGGCCTGGGACGAGAAGTACCAGGCCTACTTGGGCGTGAAGGCGGCCGAGATAAAGGACGGGGTGATGCAGGATGTGCACTGGGCCGCGGGCCTCATCGGCTACTTCCCCACCTACACCCTGGGCAACCTCTACGCTGCCCAGCTCTTTGCCCAGGCCGAGCGGGAGCTCGGCGCCCTGGAGCCCCAGTTTGCCCAAGGGGCATTTGCACCGTTTCTGGCCTGGACCCGGGATAGAATCCACCATCAGGGTAGCCGCTACTGGCCGCGTGAGCTTCTTCGGCGAGTAACAGGGGAGGACATCAACCCGGCCTACCTGATCCGCTACCTGGAGAGCAAGTTCGGTGCCTTGTACGGTTAGCCCTGAGGTGCGTGTATGAAAGGAAAACGGTGGATTGGGATTGTAGCGCTGGCGGTCCTGGGGGGCGGGGTGCTCTACTTTTGGTTCTCGCCCCTGCTGGCCTTGGGAGGGCTGCAGCGGGCCATTGAGCGAAAAGACACCCGGGCCATTGAGCGCTATGTGGATTTTCCCGCTGTGAAGGAGGACCTCAAGGGCAAGCTTATGGCGAGGATGGCGCAGGAGGCGCAGAAGGACACCAGCGGATTTGGAGCCCTGGGGCTGCTTTTCGCCGGGGCCCTGATCGACCCGTTGGTGGAGGCCCTGGTGACCCCTGAGGGGCTGGCCGCCATAGGAACGGGTATGGAGCCGGGCCAGGCCGAGGTGGGCGCGGTGCGCGGGTGGCAGGTGCGGCGGCTTGGGTTTTCCGAGGTTTTCGTGCACCAGAAGGGCAACCCCGACGAGGGGCTGGTAATGCGGCGCAAGGGGCTGGGCTGGCAGGTGGTGCGCCTCGAGCTGGGCCAGATGGACTAGGCCGGCCTGAGCCGTATCTGGGCCTGGGTGATGGCGGTATGCTCGGGGCTGGCCGCTAGGCTAAGCTCCAGGCCCTCCACCTCGGGCAGCTCCTCCAAAAGCCGCGAGACCCGCAGCAAAAGGTCTAGCAGGCTTTCCAGATGGGCCTTGCCCTCGAGGGGGGCCAGCATCTCCCGGGCCTCGCGGTCGGTAAGGGGGGTGATGCGCAGGCCCAGAGGTTGTTCGCCCAGGGGCAGGTGGGTAAGGGCCAGCGAGAGCACCGGGCCGAACAGGGGGTCGTGCTGGACCCGCAGGGCCAGGGGGATGCCCGGGCTGGAGGCGGGCCCCAGCCGAAGACCGAAGTAGCCCAGGAGGGTGCTGGTCTCCTTGGGCCCAAGGCGGCCTCGGGACCGCCCCACCAGGGCTCGAGCCTCGTCCTCCTGCACCTCGTGGTTGGGGATTTCCCCAGGGGGGGTCTGGCGCCACCGGGCGTAGGCATAGGCCGCGGCCAGGGCCCGGCCGGCCGACTCGGGGAAGCGATAGGTGGGTACCCACTCCCCCCTGAGCTCCACCCGGGGCCGCCCGGCGGTCATGAAGCAGGTGAGCAGGGGGATGCCGATGCCCTTTTCTCGGGCCTGGTGGAAGGCCTGGGTCAGCGCGGCCTGCAATTCCTCCACCGTGGCATAGCCCAATGGCACGAAGAGCACCAGAAGCGCGTGGGGGCCCGCCTCAAGAACCTCCTGCGCCTTTGCCTGGTAGGCCTCGGCCGAGGCCCGGGAGCCCAGGTCGTGCACCTCGGCCAGAAGCCCCTCGGTCTCGAGGGCGTCCCTGGCCAGGTAGGCCGGCCCCGAGGCGTTGGTCAGGAGGGCCACCCGCGGGCCCTCGGGCAGGGGCTGGTGGGCCAGCAGCGCTGCGATGTCAAACATTTCCTCCAGATTCTCGGCCCGCACCACCCCGGTTTGCTTGAAGAGGGCCTCCACCACCGGGTCGCGCCCTGGCCGCACCGCCAGGATGGGCTTCTTGCGCCCCACCCGCCGCGCCAGCCGGGCGAAGCGCCGGGGGTTGCCAAAGGACTCCACGTAAAGGAGGATCAGCCCGGTCTCGGGGTCTTCCTCCCAATACTGGATGAGGTCGTTGGAGGAGATGTCCACCTTGGCCCCGAGCGAGACGAAGTTGGAGAAACCCAGCCCCATCTCCCGCGCGTACTCCAGCACCGCCAGCCCCACCGCCCCGCTTTGGCTGGACATGGCGATGCGGCCCCGCAGGGGAAGCCTGGGGGCCAGCCCGGCGCAGAGCTGCACCTCCGGGCTGGTGGTCATGAGGGCCAGCGAGCCGGGGCCCAGGAGGCGCATACCGTACTGCCGGCAGACCTTCACCAGGGTTCGGGTCTGGGCGGGCTCCATGTCAGTGGTTATCACCATCAAGGCCCGCACCCCCCGCTGCCCGCAGGCCTCGGCGACCTCCAGCACCTTTTCGCGCGGGGTGGTGACCACCGCCAGGTCCACCGGCCCGGGCACTGCCTTGATCGAGGTGTAGGCCAGCATGGAGCCCACCACCGGCACCTCCCCGGCTGCCGGGGCCACCGCCGGGTTCACCGGGTAGACAGGGCCCTGAAAACGGTTCAGGACCAGGTGCTCCAGCACCCTGTAGCCCACGCTCTCTGGGTCGCGCGAGGCCCCCACCACCGCCACCCCCCGCGGCCGCAGCACCGGCAGCAGCGAGGCCACCGTGGCCACCCGCTCGCGCAGCTCGAAGCGGGCCAGCATCTCGGGGTTGGGTTCAATCTCGAAGCTGACCTCCACCTCACCGGCCTCGTTGTGGGCCTCGATTTTGAAGCCGCTGGCCTTGAACACATCGAGCATCTGCCGGTTCTCTGCCAGGGTGTAGGCGTGAAAACGGCGGATGCCCCGGCGCACCCCAATCAGGGCCAGCCGCTCCAGCAGCAAGGACCCCAGCCCCCGGCCCTGGTACCAGTCGTCGACCAGGAAGGCCACCTCGGCGGAAGTGGAGCCGGGGCCCTCCTGTACGTACTCCCCGGTGGCGATGATGCGCTCAGGGTCGCCGGTGAGAACCACCAGGGTAACCTTGTCCTCGTCGGGGGGTTGGCGCAGGAGGAGGTCGGCGGCGGTCTCGGGGTCGATCTCGGAGAAAAAGCGAAAGGTACGGGCCTGGGGGGATAATCGCCTCAGGAACTCCACGAACAGGGGGCGGTCCTCGGGCCGGGCCGGACGCAGGGTGGCGGTACGGCCATCTTTGAGCAGGATGGGGCCGGACTCGAGGGCGTACTGGGGGGTGGGGGGAGGGATGTAGCGCTCGGGCATACCTGCCAACCAGGATAGCGCCAGTTTTTCGGTTTTTCGGCGTATACTATCCCCCAAATATGGAGGGCCTTATGCCCCCTTTGCTCGAGGGCAACATTCTCCTGCGGGTGCGCTTGCCAGAGCCGGTTCTGCGCCTGGCCAAGCCCTTTCTTTTGGAAAGGCCGGCCTACGAGCTGAGCCTGGACCAGCACAAGGTGGCGCTGGTGCAGACCGTTGAGCCGGTGGAGGGCCGCATCAGCAGGGCTGAGTTGCCCCAAAGCAAGGAAGTGGTCCGGCACATCATCGGGGTGGAGCGGTGGGGGCAGCGCCGGCTGGAGGTGGCGTTGGGCAAGCCGCTGCCGGAGGACGAGCCCCAGGCCTACAGGCCGCCTGAAGGGATGGACAAAGTCCAGCTCCTCTACGAGTTCCGCAAGACCCGCATCCAGACGCTCGAATTGGTAGACCTGCTCAAAGGCACCATCGAGCCCACCTACATCCCCCACAACACCTTGGGGCCGCTATCCACCAGGGCCTGGCTTTACTATCTCAACCTGCACGCGTTGTGGGAAAGCCGCCGGCTGCGCTAGGGTTCAAAGCGCCGGGTGACCACCTGCCCGGTTTGGCCCATCAGGCCCAGGTCGCGGCCATCGAGCACCACCCGTACCGCCCCGGCGTTGCCCGCGCGCACCACCACCGGGAGGGGATAACTGAGCTCGGTCCCGGCGCGCACGGTGCCCTCGTAGAGCAGCCTTCCGTCACGCCCGTCGGTGATGCGGAGCCAGCTGGTGCCTTCCAGCCGCAGCACCAGCCCGCGGCCGGCAGGGGGCTGGGAAGGAGCGGGGCTGGTCGGCAGGGGCCGAAGGCTCAGACTCAGGCTGTGGTCGCTTTGCAGGCGAAGCACCTGTTCGTAGCGTTGGTAGCCGGGGGCTTCTACGCGCAGCCGGCGCTCTCCTGCCTCGACCCGGACCTCCAGGGGAGCCTGCCCCAGCAGGAAGCCATCCAGATAGACCCGGGCCCCCTGGGGCTCGGTGTTCACCCGCAGGCTGACCTGCTTGGGGGGTGGAGGAGGGGGTGGGCTGCTGGGGGTGGTGGGTGGAGGGGCCGGAGAAGAGGGGCTGAGAGCGCGAAAGCCGAGCCAGGCCCCCACCGCCAGGAGGAGGAGGAGAGACCAGGCCCAGCGGGGCCGGCCTTGCGGGCGGGCAGGGGGTGGCGGCATTGTTTCGGTAGGGTGGCTTGGGTACAGCGCCAGCAAGGGGCCGGGCTCGAGGTCCAAAAGCTGGGCGTACCGCTTCAGGTAGCCCCGGGCCAGCGCAGGCTCGGGCAGCTCGTCGAAGCGGCACTCCTCCAGCGCTTCCAGGATGCTGCGCCGCACCTTAAGGGCTTCGGCCGCACGGGCCAGCGTCAGCCCCTTGCGCTCGCGGGCTTCCCTGAGCCGCCGGCCTAGCTCGCACATTTCACCTCATTCTATAGCCAGGTTTTATGAATCGGCTGCGGAAGTAACGCGGGGGATTGACGGACCGCCCCCCTCCTTGTAGACTCGCAGCTATCCGCGCTGGGGCGCGGCCACAAGCAAACCGTTCTTTTATCCAGAGCGGTGGAGGGAACCGGCCCAACGAAGCCGCAGCAACCCACAAAGGACCTCTGTTCATCGCCAGCGGTCCTTTGCACGGTGCTAATTCCGGCTCGACCGCCAGGCCCTGTAGGCACACGGGGCCAAGCGCTGGGCATAGCGCGCGGCTCGAGGAAGATAAGAGAAGGGGAACCCAAGAAGCGCACCCCCTTCCAGTAAAAGAACGTCTGGTTGGGGGGTTTCTCCTACCCCCAAGCGCCCAAGCCCCCGCGGTAGGAGGAGTATGCCTAGTCCATCGCGCTTCGCAGGATTGTTTGGCTATCGCCCCGCACCAGCGCCTGCCCGGCTTCCTGAGGAGGTGGTATGACGGACCTGCTCGTTCAGGAGGCATGGGGCGACCACGAGGCTCTTCTCATCAAGCCCCCCAAGAGCAAAGGGCGGGTGCCCCCGCCGGTGCCGGCCCAGGCCCTGGTGGCCACCCGGTTTCACCTCGAGTATGGCGGCATGCTGCCCGAGGTGCACCTGCGCTACGAGACCTATGGCCGCCTGAGCGCAGCGCGCGACAACGCGGTGCTGGTTTTCCATGCCTGGACCGGCTCGGCCCATCTGGCCGGCACCTACACCCCCGAGACCCTGCGGCGCCTGCCCAAGCTCGACCAGGCTTTCGGCCCAGAAGGCTGGTGGGACGAGCTGGCCGGGCCGGGCCGCATGCTGGATACCGAGCGCTACTTCGTCATCTGCGCCAACCATATTGGAAGCTGCTACGGCTCGACCGGCCCCCTTTCGCTCAACCCCGCCACCGGCCGGCCCTACGGCCCCGACTTCCCCCGGCTCACCGTGCGCGACCTGGCTCGAGCCCAGGCCCGGCTGCTGGACTTTTTGGGCATCGAGCGGGTGGTGGTGTTGGGGGGAAGCCTGGGCGGCATGGTGGCCTTGGAGTTTGCCCTGCTTTTTCCCGAGCGGGTGAATAAGCTGGTGGTGCTGGCCGCCCCGGCGGTCCACGGCCCTTGGGCCCGGGCCTTCAACCGCCTCTCGCGCGAAGCGGTGCTCTCCGATCCGGCCTACCAGGGGGGGTATTACACCGATTCACCTCCGGGCCTTCAGCTAGGCCGGGCCATCGCCATGCTTTCCTTCCGTTCGCCCGCCTCCTTCCGCCTGCGCTGGGGGGCCCACCCTGAGCGGGGCGAGAGCTATGTGCTCTACCAGGGTGAAAAGTTTGCCCGGCGCTTCGATGCCAACGCTTATATCGTGCTTTCCGAGGCCATGGACACCCACGATGTGGGGCGGGGCCGAGGAGGGGTGGAGGCCGCTTTGCGCCGGTTGAGAAGCATTCCAAGCCTTTTTGTGGGCATCGACACCGACTTCCTCTACACCGCCGAGGAGGTGCGCGAGATGGCCGCCTTGGCGGGGGGGCAGTACCGCGAGATTAAAAGCCCCCACGGCCACGACGCCTTCTTGATTGAGACCGATCAGGTGGAACGCATTCTGGGGGACTTCCTCTAGGTTAGGGGGAACTCCTGCTATACTCGTTTGTTGCGCGAGGCGCAGGAGACGAGATGGCAGGAAAGATTGGCTTTGTAAGCCTGGGTTGCCCAAAGGCCTTAGTGGACTCGGAGCAGATTCTCTCGCGCCTCAGGGCCGAAGGGTACGAGACCGCCCCCACCTACCAGGAAGCTGCGGTGGTGGTGGTGAACACCTGCGGCTTCATCACCCCGGCGGTGGAGGAATCGCTGGCGGCCATTGGCGAGGCCCTGGCGGAGAACGGCCGGGTCATCGTCACGGGCTGCCTGGGGGCCAGGCCTGAGGTGATTCGGTCGGCCCACCCTCAGGTGCTCGAGGTCACCGGCCCAGGCGAGATAGAGAGGGTGCTGGAGGCGGTGCACCGGGTGCTGCCCCCGGACCCCAACCCCTACACCGCCCTCATCCCCCCCCAGGTCAAGCTCACCCCGCGCCACTACGCCTACATAAAGATCGCCGAGGGTTGCAACCACCGCTGCAGCTTTTGCATTATCCCCAAGCTGCGGGGCCCGCAGCGCAGCCGCGATGCGGCAGAGGTGCTGGCCGAGGCGGCCCGGCTGGTGGCCACCGGTACCAAGGAGCTGCTGGTGATTGCCCAGGACACCTCGGCCTACGGGGTGGACATCCACCACCGCCCCTCGGACTACGCGGGCAAACCGGTGCGGGCCCACCTGGTGGACCTGGTCAACGAGCTGGCGGGGCTGGGGGTTTGGCTGCGGCTGCACTACGTCTACCCTTATCCCCACGTGCGCGAGTTGGTCCCGCTGATGGCCGAGGGCAAGCTGCTGCCCTACCTGGATGTACCCTTGCAGCACGCCAGCCCCAAGATTCTGCGGGCCATGCGGCGGCCGGGAGGGGCGGAAAGCCACCTCAAGACCATCGCCGAGTGGCGGGCTATTATGCCCGACCTGGCCATTCGCTCAAGCTTCATCGTGGGTTTCCCGGGCGAGACCGAGGAGGACTTCCAGCTTTTGTTGGACTTCCTCAAGGAGGCCCGGCTGGACCGGGTGGGGGCCTTCACCTACTCCGAGGTGGAGGGGGCCGAGGCCAACGCTTTGCCGGGGGCGGTGCCGGAGGAGGTCAAGGAAGAGCGCAAGGCCCGCCTGATGGCCTTGCAGCAGGCCATCAGCCTGGAGAAAAACCGGGCCCGGGTGGGCACCACCCTGGAGGTAATCGTGGACGACTATGGCGGGCTGCCGGGCCAGGTGGTGGGTCGGTCCAAGTACGACGCGCCGGGCATCGATGGCTTGGTGTACGCCGAGACCGACGGCACGGTCAAGATAGGCGACATCATCCGGGTGCGGGTTGGCGAGGCCGGGCCCTACGACCTCTATGGGGAGATGGTGGGTCGGGTGCACAGCGGAACCCTCCGGGTGTAAGCTGAAGCCGGCTTGGCTATGGAACCTTCACAGGTCATGCCCGAGGATTCCCCCCCTAACCTGTTCCTTCCAAGTGGCCCTCAGCGTTGCAGCGGCTTTTGCGGGAGCGGCCTATGTACATCGTGATTGCAGGCGGCGGCGAGATTGGCTCGCAGATTGCCAAGGCCCTCCATACCCAGCACGACCTGGTGGTGGTGGACACCAACCCAGAAGCCAAGGAGCGGCTCAGCGGGGTAGATGCCCAGGTGGTGATCGGCAGCGTAACCGACCCTGAGGTCCTGCGCGAGGCCAAGGTGGACCTCTGCGACACCTTTATCGCCGCCACCAACTGGGACGAGGTCAACCTGATTGCCTGCATGCTGGCCAAAGGCCTCGGGGCCAAGGAGGTCCTGTGCTTCGTGGGGAAGCAGTCCTACGTGGATATCCTGACCGACCCCCGCACGGTGGAGATTCTGGGCACCCGGATTGACCAGGTGTTCTGGCCTCAGCGCTCGTTGGCCAAGGAGATCGTTGAGGTGATACGCATCCCAGGGGCGGTGGACACCGAGGTGCTGGCGGGAGGGCGGCTGCGCTTCGTGGAGTACCAGGTGCGCGAGGGGAGCCCCTACGTAGGCGAGGGGCTGGCCCATTTGGACTGGCCCGAGGGGAGCTTTCTGGCCGGCATCATGCGCGAGGGGAAGTTCATCGCCGCTACCGACCCGGAGTTCAGCGGGCTGGTGGTAAGGCCCGAGGACCGCATCTTCTTCATGACCACCCCCCAGGGCTTCGACGTCATCCAGGCCTGCTTTGCCCCCCGGGAGCGGGTACGGCGGGTGATGGTGGTGGGTGGGGGCAGCGTGGGGTATATGGTGGCGCAGGAGCTTTTGAGGCACCGGCTCGAGGTAACCATCATCGACCACAACCCGGAGCGCTGCGCCTGGCTGGCCGAACACCTGCCAGGAGCCCTGGTGCTGGAAGGGGACGGCACCGATTTGGAACTTTTGGAGTCGGAGGGGCTTGACTACGCCGATGTGCTGGTGGCCGTTACCGAGAACGACGAGAAGAACCTTCTGGTCTCGCTGCTGGCCAAGCAGGTGGGGGTGCCCAAGGTGATTACCCGGGTCAACCGGGGGGAGAATCGTCGCCTTTTCGAGCATGTGGGCATCGATATTCCCCTTACCCCCCGGGCGGCCGCGGTGCGCGAGGTGGTGGACTGGATTGCACCCGACAACGTAGACCACCTGGCCCTCATAGAGGACCAGGTGGAGCTTCTGGAGTTTGAGCTGCCCCCTGGCTTCCGCGAGACGCCCTTTGAGAAGCTCTCGCTGCCCAAGGGGGCGGTGGCGGTGGCGTTGGAGCGCGGCACCCGGGTTTACCTGCGCTCGCCCATGCTGGCGGTTACAGGAGGGGACAAGCTCCTGGTGCTCGCCGACCGGCAGGTGGCCGATGAAGTCCTGGCCCAGGTTCGCTAAGGCCAAGGCCGCCAATCCCATCCCGGTAGCCACCTACATGACCGGCACGGTGTATGTGGCCCTGGGCCTGGTGATGGCGGTTTTGGGCCTGGTCGATGCCCTTTTGGGCGAGGAGGCAGAGGGGTTTTTTGCAGGGGCGCTGGTGGGGCTTGGCCTGGGCCTGCTGCTGCGCCGCCTGGGCAGCCCCCAGGCGGAGCCCCGCCGGGCCGAGGCTCTGCTTACGGTGGCGGGGCTTTGGCTTTTGGTGCCGGCCCTGGGGGCCATACCCTTCTGGGTCTCGGGGGGAATGTCCTACCTGGACGCGCTCTTTGAGGCTACCTCGGGCTTTAGCACCACCGGCGCCACTGTTCTTTCCGACTTCAACCAGCTCAGCCATGGGCTTTTCTTCTGGCGCAGCCTGAGCCAGTGGTTTGGCGGGATGGGTATCTTGCTCCTCTTCATCGTGGTCTTGCCTCACCTGGCCCTGGCCGGGCGGCAGATGTTCTTCGCCGAGGTGACCGGGGTGCAGAAGCAGCAGCTCACCCCCAAACTGCGCCAGACGGCCACCAACATCCTGCGGGTCTACCTGGTGCTCACCGGCTTCACCCTGGCCGCCTACCTGCTGACCGGGGTGCCCTTCTTCGAAGCCTTCACCAACACCTTGTCCAGCGTCTCGGCGGGGGGCTTCAGCCCCAACCCCGAGAGCTTCGCCGCCTATTCCTCCCTCACCCAGTGGGCGGCCACCTTGGTGATGTTCCTGACCGGGGTGAACCTCCTTCTGCAGTACCGGGTCGTCTTCGGGCGCGAGTTTGCCGCCCCCTTGCGCGATCCCGAGTTCCGCGCCTATGCCCTGATTGTCGTCCTGGTGGGTCTGGGAATTGCCCTGATTTTGCTTTTGCGCCAGCAATACCCACCAGAAGCGGCCCTGCGCCACGCTTTTTTTCAGACCACCTCCATCATCACCGGCACCGGTTTTGCCTCCGCCGACTTCGCCCAGTGGGTGGTGCCAGCCCAGGTGCTCTTGGTCATGCTGATGTTCATAGGGGGCAGCGCCGGTAGCGTGGGGGGTAGCATTAAGGTCATCCGCTGGCTGATTATTGCTGCGCTGGTTCGGCGCGAGCTCCAGCGGGCCCTGCACCCCCAGGCGGTGCTGCCCTTGAGGGTGGGCCACAAGAACATCGGCGAGGATGTGCTGCGGGCGGTTGCGGCCTTTATCACCCTGTATGTGGGCCTTTTCGCCCTGGGGGTTTTGGTCATAGGGGTGCTCGAGGAGGACTTCGTGGTGGCCTTCACCGCCTCGGCAGCGGCCATCGGGAATGTGGGGCCGGGGCTGGGCGCGGTGGGCCCCATGAGCCACTACGGCGAGCTGCACCCTGTTTCCAAGGCCATGATGATCTTCCAGATGTGGGCTGGGCGCATTGAGCTTATCGCGGTTTTTGCCCTTTTCACCCCGGAGCTTTGGCGCAGGCTCAGGGCCTGAGGTTATGCGACCCTGGTGGCTCGAGCACCTTCGCTTCGCCTACTACGTTTTGGGCGTGCTCTACCTGGCGATGGCCTTGGTCATGTTGGGCCTGGAACTCATCTCGCTCGTTTTGGGGGAGTCGCCCTGGGGGTTTTTGCTGGGGGCGGTGGTGGGGTTTTTGCTGGGTTCGGGCTTTCGCTGGCTGGGCGACCCCCGGCACGAGCCCGGTCGGGCCGAGGCTTTGCTTTCCATCGCCCTGATCTGGCTCCTGGTGCCGGCCCTGGGGGCTATACCCTTCTGGGTCTCGGGGGGGATGTCCTACCTGGACGCATTCTTTGAGGCCATGTCGGGCTTCACCACCACGGGAGCCACCGCGCTGGCCGACTTCAGCCAGTTCGGCTACAGCCTCTTTTTTTGGCGGAGCCTCATGCAGTGGTTTGGTGGGGTGGGTTTTTTGGTGTTGGTGGCGGCCTTGCTGGCCCACCTGGCCGTGGCGGGCCGCCCGCTTTTCATCACCGAGAGCACCGGGCTGCACAAGGAGCCCTTCACCCCGCGCCTGCGCACAGCGGCGCAGAGCATTCTCAAGGTTTACTCTGCCCTCACCCTGGCCGCGGCCCTGTGCTACTGGGGGGCGGGGATGCCGCCCTTCGAGGCCCTTTGCAACGCCCTGACCACCCTGCCCGCGGCCGGGTTCAGCCCCAACCCCCGCAGCTTCGAGGACTACAGCCCTCTGGCCCAGTGGTTTGGCACCCTCTTCATGTTCTTGGGGGGGGCGGGGTTTGTGCTGCAATACCGCTTGTTTTTCACCCGCGACCCCAGGCCCCTGCTGAAAGACGTGGAGCTGCGGGCCTATGCCCTCATCGTGTTGTCGTTCAGCTCGATGCTGGCCCTTTTCCTAATGACCCACCACGCCAAGGATATGAACTACGCCTGGCCCGATGCCCTGCGCCACGCTTTTTTCAACGTGACCTCCATCATCACCACCACCGGCTACGCCAGCGCCGACTTCGCCCTGTGGACTCCTGCGGCCCAGGCTATTTTGGTGGCGGCGATGTTCGTGGGGGGATGTGCGGGCTCAGGGGCCGGGGGCATTAAGCTGATTCGCTGGCTGGTGGTGGGGGCCATGGTGCGGCGGGAGCTGATGCGCGCTTTGCATCCGCAGGCGGTCATCCCCCTGCGCGTGGGGCATAAGAACTTGGGGGAAGAGGTGGTGCGTTCGGTGGCGGCCTTCGTGGTGCTCTACCTGGGGCTTGTGGCGCTGGGGGCTGTTGGCATCGCGCTTTTGGAGAACGACCTGGTGGTGGGCTTTACCGCCAGCGCCCAGGCGGTGGGCAACATTGGGCCGGGGCTGGGCGAGGTGGGGCCGATGGGCAGCTATGCCGGCCTGCATCCTCTCTCCAAGCTGGTGCTGATCTTCCAGATGTGGGCCGGGCGCATCGAGCTTTTCCCGGTTTTGCTCCTGTTTTTCCCGCAGCTTTGGAAGAAGGTCAAGGGTTAGCGGTAAACTGAGCCTTATGGCGGGTTCGGTGCCTGAGTCCTTTCGCCTGGACCACACCAGGGTTCGGGCTCCTTACGTGCGGCTGGCGGGGGTTGTGGAGACCCCTCGGGGGGACCGCATCGAGAAGTACGACCTGCGGCTGGCCCAGCCCAACCAGGAAGCCCTGGATACCGGTAGTCTGCACACCTTAGAGCACCTGCTGGCCACCTACCTGCGCCGCCACCTGGAAGGGGTGGTGGACGTCTCGCCCATGGGTTGCCGCACGGGGTTTTACCTGGTGGTGCTGGGGGAGCCAGGGCCCCATCAGGTGTTGGAGGCCCTGCGGGCCAGCCTGGAGGCGGCGGTGCAGCACCAGGTGGTACCGGGGGTGAGCGAGCTGGAGTGCGGCAACTACCGCGACCACAACCCTGAAGGGGCGCGGGCTTGGGCCAGGCGGGTGCTCGAGCAGGGTCTGCGCGTGCAGGAGACCGTGGAGATCGAGGGCGCTTGAGGTATGGCTCCGGTGGCCCTTTTCGCTGCCGAAGGGGTTGAAGCCCAGGCGTTGCGCGGCGCCCTTGCTTTGGAGGAGGTGGTGGACGGGCCTTGGCCCATCCACCGGGGGGAGGTGGGCCGTTATCCTGTGGTGCTCATCGAGACCGGGGTGGGTAAGGTGGCCGCAGCGGCTGCCGTGGCCTATGCCAGGGCACGCTTCGGCCCAGCGCAGGCCTTTTGGCTGGGGGTGGCTGGCGCGCTCAACCCCGCGCTCAAGCCCCTCGATTTGGTGTTGGCCCAGGATGCGGTGCAGTACGACGTGGACATCACCGCCTTTGGCCGCTCCCCGGGGGAGCTGGCAACCGGCGAGCGCTTTATCCCTGCCGATCCGGTGCTCACCTCCCGGCTGGCGCGCACGGCCACCCTCATGGGGTTGCCGGTTTTCCTTGGACGCATTGCCAGCGGGGATCGCTTTCTGGCCGACCGTGCGCAGGCGGAGGAGGTGCGCTCGATTTTTGGGGCCGATGCGGTGGAGATGGAGGGGGCTGCGGCCTTGTGGACGGCCCGCCGGGTGGGCCTGCCCATGGCCCTCGTGCGGAGCATTACCGACCAGGCGGGGCACGACGCCCCTCCGGCCTTTGAGGCCTTCTTGCAGGGTGCGGCCGAGCGGCTCGCTGCCCTGATGCGCCGGGCGTTGGGCGAGTGATGCGTATACGGGCGAAGTTCTGGCTCGAGTCCGACCAGGGGGAGTTCCTCCTTGGCCCGGGCACCCTGCGCCTGCTTGGGGCAGTGGCCGAGAAGGGCAGCCTGAAGGCCGCGGCCCGGAGCCTGCGGCTCGGTTACCGCACGGCCTGGGCCCGGCTCAGGCGGGCAGAGGCAGGGCTGGGCTTTCCCCTGCTCCAGCGCCACTCGGGGGGCGAGGGGGGAGGGGGGAGCATCCTGACCCCTGAGGCCTGGGCTTTGCTCGAGGGCTACCAGCGCTTCCTGGAGGGGTTGGAAGAGGAGCTGGAGGCCCGCTTTTGCGCGGCCTTTGGTGGCCGGCCAGGGCAGGTGCGCCGGTGACGTGCTAGCATGGCCTCATCGCGGCCATTTCCGAGCCTGGCCTTGGAAGGGGCTGTGGGAAGGAGCGTAAGGATGCTCAGACGGGTCCTGGTTTTGCTGTGGGGGTTCTTTGGGCTGGCCCTGGCCCAGGCCGACCCCGTGGTGGCGGTGGTGGGGCATACCACCATCCGCAAAAGCCATTTTGAGATACAGTTTGGCCTTTTTGTGCGGGACTTCCTGCGCCAGCGGGGCCAGCCCTATACCCCGGAGGCCCTGGAGCTGTTTGCCCCCTACCGGGCCGAGTACCTAAAGCGCATGGTGCAGGACCGGGCGGTGATCCTGGCTGCCGAGCAGGCGGGGTTTGCTGCGCAGAAGGAGGCGGTGGAGAGGGCCATAGAGGAGGTGAAGGCCGAGTTTGCAGGGGAGGAGGTCTTCGAGCAGGCCCTGAAGGAAGCGGGGATTCCCGACCTGGAGGCCTACCGCGCCTTGGTCTACGAGGTCCTGACCTACGACGCCTACCTCGAGCACCTCTCGGCCAGGCTTCGCGTAAGCCAGCCAGCCCTCAGGCTGCTGTACCTCTTTTCTAAGCCCCAGTTCACCCTGCCCCAGCGCTACTGCGCGGCCCATATCCTACTCAAAACCGCCCAGGAGGCCCGCCAGGTCATCGCCCGGCTCAACCGGGGTGAAAAATTCGCCGACCTGGCCAAGGCCCTCTCCCAGGACCCCGGCAGCCGGGCCGAGGGGGGGAACCTGGGCTGCGAGCCGCGGGGTACCTTTGTGGCGCCCTTTGAGCTGGCCCTCCTGGCCCTCAAGCCCGGCGAGGTGTCAAAAACCCCTGTGCAGACCGAGTTTGGCTTCCACGTCATCCTATTGGTGCGCGTTCTGATGCCGGAAATTCAACCCTACGAGGAGGTCCAGAGCCTGCTGAGCCGAAGGGTCCAGGACCTCGCCTTGCAGAAGCTGCTCACCAGCCTGGCCCAGCGGACCCCCAGCCGGCTTTACCCCGAGAACCTCTGAGGGTTGACACGGTATACCAAACGGCGTAAACTCTAGCCCAAGATGCTCTCCGCACGCCTATCCCTACCTGTAGTAGGCCTAGTGATTACTGGGCCCGGGGGGGATATGGCGTAGCGCAGCCTTAGAACGCGTCCAATCGCCCCCCGCACCACCGGGGGGCAGCTTTTTGGGGAGAGACCATGAACGGAGCCAGAGCCATACTGAAAGCCTTGGAGATGCAGGGGGTGGAGCTCATCTTCGGCCATCCAGGGGGTACCATCATGCCCACCTACGATGCCCTCTACGACTCGTCCATCCGCCACGTGCTGGTGCGGCACGAGCAGGGAGGCATCCACGCCGCCACCGGCTATGCCCGGGCCTCGGGCCGGGTGGGGGTGGTCATGGCCACCTCGGGGCCGGGCGCGCTAAACCTGGTCACCGGCTTGCAGGACGCCCTGATGGACTCCACCCCGGTGGTGGCCATCACCGGCAACGTTCCCCAGCACCTCATCGGCACCGACGCTTTTCAGGAGGCCGACGTGGTGGGCATCACCCAGCCGGTGACCAAGCACAACATGCAGGTCCGCAACGTCAACGATATCCCCCGGGCCATCGCCGAGGCCTTCTACATCGCCTCCACAGGGCGGCCTGGCCCCGTGCTCCTCGACTTCCCCAAGGATGTGCAGCTCGCCGAGTTTACCGGGAGCTTCGATGTGGTGGTGGACCTGCCGGGCTACAAGCCCACCTACAAGGGCCACCCCCGCCAGATTGAACGGGCGCTGGAGGCCCTGGGCAAGGCCGAGCGTCCGGTGCTGATGGTGGGCGGCGGGGCCCAGCACGCCTCGGCCGAGATTACCGAGCTGGCCCTCAAGACCGGCCTGCCGGTGATTCCCACCCTGATGGGCCTGGGCGTCTTCCCCGGTACCCACCCCCAGTGCCTGGGGATGCCGGGCATGCACGGTTCGGTGGCGGCCAACCGGGCCATCCAGTACGCCGATACCATCCTGGCCATCGGGCTTCGTTTCGACGACCGGGTGACCGGCAAAATCTCCCGCTTTGCCCCCCATGCCCACACCGTTATCCACGTGGATATTGACCCGGCCGAGATCGGCAAGCTGGTCAAGACCTCGATCCCCGTGGTGGGGGATGCCAAGTGGGTGGCGGCCGAGCTGGTCAAGGGGGCCAAGAAGCTCAACCTAAGCAAGTGGTGGGCGCAGCTCGAGGAGTGGAAGACCAAGTACCCCTTCGCCTGGAAGCCCAAGCCCTACCTGCAAAGCCAGGAGGTAATCCAGGCCTTCTGGGAGGCCACCCGGGGCCGGGCGGTGGTGACCTCGGGGGTGGGGCAGCACCAGATGTTCGTGGCCCAGTTCTTCAAGTTCGACCGACCCCGCACCTGGATCAACTCGGGCGGGCTGGGCACCATGGGGGTGGGCCTGCCCTTCGCCATCGGAGCGGCCCTGGCCCGGCCGGACGAGCTGGTGATTGACTTCGACGGCGATGGCAGCTTCCAGATGACCCTGCAGGAGCTGGCCACCCTAAAGAAGCTCAACCTGAACGTGAAGATCGTCATCCTCAACAACGGCTTTTTGGGCATGGTGCGGCAGTGGCAGGACCTGTTCCACGGGCGGCGCTACAGCGAGGTCTATCTGGCCGACTCCAACCCCGACTTTGCCAAACTGGCCGAAGCCTACGGCATCCCCGGGCTCACCCTCACCGACAAGGCCCAGCTTCAGGACGCGGTCAAGGCGGTCCTGGCCCAGCCGGGGCCGGTCCTGCTGGACGCCCGGGTCTACCACGAGGAGGGGGTCTTCCCCATGATTCCCTCGGGTGGGGCGGCCGAGGACATGATCATCGAGAACCCCCGGGAGGCGGTGGCCGGGGATTAGGGGAGGCGTATGCGACACCTGGTATCGGTTCTGGTGCAAGACCGCCCCGGCGTGCTGCAGCGGATTGCGGGCCTGCTGGCCCGGCGGGGCTTCAACATCGAGTCGCTGGCCGTGGGGCGCACCCATCTGGAGGGGCTTTCCCGCATCTCGCTGGTGGTCTCGGGGGACGATGCGGTCCTGGAGCAGGTGGAGAAGCAGCTCAACCGCCTCATCGAGGTCATCAAGGTCACCGACCATGACGAGCCCCATGTGGAGCGGGAGCTGGCCCTGGTCAAGGTAAGCATCGCTGGGCTGGAGGAGCGCATGGAGGTCAAGGACATCGCCGAGGCTTTCCGGGCGCGCATTGTGGACGTGGCCAAGCGCTCCATCATCTTCGAGCTCACCGGCGACACCACCAAGGTCAACAACTTCATCGAGGCCCTGCGGCCCTATGGGCTGCTGGAGGTCATGCGCACGGGCGCGGTAGGGATGTCCCGCGGCGAACAGGTGCTTAGGGTACGGGAAAAGAAGGCGGTCTAGGGTGGGCTTGGCCCACCCTTTGGTTTGGGGAGTGGAGATGAAAATTTATTACGACCAGGACGCGGATATCGGCTTCATCAAGGACAAGACGGTGGCCATCTTGGGCTTCGGTTCGCAGGGCCATGCCCACGCCCTCAACCTGCGCGACTCAGGGGTGAGGGTGGTGGTGGGCCTCCGGCCTGGCAGCCGCAACGAGGAGAAGGCGCGTAGGGCAGGGCTCGAGGTCCTGCCGGTGGCCGAGGCGGTGCGGCGGGCCGATGTGGTGATGGTGTTGCTGCCCGACGAGACCCAAGGAGCGGTCTACAGGGCTGAGATTGAGCCCAACCTGAAGGAAGGGGCAGCGCTGGCCTTTGCCCACGGCTTCAACATCCACTTCGGCCAGATCAAGCCCCGGCCCGACCTGGACGTCTGGATGGTGGCTCCTAAGGGCCCCGGCCACCTGGTGCGCTCAGAGTACGAGAAGGGCTCGGGGGTACCTTCGCTGGTAGCGGTGCACCAGGACGCCTCGGGCTCGGCCTTTCCCACCGCCCTGGCCTACGCCAAGGCCAACGGCGGCACCCGCGCAGGGGTGATTGCCACCACCTTCAAGGACGAGACCGAGACCGACCTGTTTGGCGAGCAGACCGTGCTCTGCGGTGGGCTGACCCAGCTTATCGCCGCGGGCTTCGAGACCTTGGTGGAGGCCGGTTATCCCCCCGAGATGGCCTACTTCGAGTGCCTGCATGAGGTAAAGCTGATCGTGGACCTGATCTACGAGTCGGGCTTTGCCGGGATGCGCTACAGCATCTCCAACACCGCCGAGTACGGCGACTACACCCGGGGGCCCAGGGTCATCGACCGCGAGGAAACCAAGGCCCGCATGCGCGAGGTGCTGCGCCAGATTCAGCAAGGGGAGTTTGCCCGGGAGTGGATGCTGGAGAACCTGGTGGGCCAGCCCACCCTGAATGCCAACCGCAACTACTGGAAGAACCACCCCATCGAGCAGGTGGGGCCCAAGCTCAGGGCCATGATGCCCTTCCTCAAGTCGCGCATAAAGGAAGAAGTAGCCCAGTAGGAGGTCCTATGCGGCATATCCGGATCTTCGACACCACCCTGCGGGACGGGGAGCAAAGCCCAGGGGTAGCCCTTTCGCTCCAGCAAAAGTTGGAGATTGCCCACGGTCTGGCCCGGCTCAACGTGGACATCATCGAGGCGGGCTTCCCGGTGAACGGGGCCAGCGAGTTCGAGTGCGTATCCCGGATCGCCGCCGAGGTAAAGGGCCCGGTGATCTGCGCTCTGGCCCGCACCCACAAGCTCGACATCGATCGAGCGGCCGCTGCTTTGGAGAAGGCCGAGAAGAAGCGGATACACGTCTTCACCAGCGCTTCGCGGGTGCACCTGGAGTACATGCTCAGGAAGACCCCTGAGGAAATCCTGGAAATCTCCGACCAGATGGTGCGCTACGCCAGACAGTTTACCGATGATGTGGAGTTTAGCGCCCAGGACGTGATGCGGGCGGACATAGACTTCGTTTTGAAGCTCTACGAAACCGCAATCGCAGCCGGCGCCACCACCATCAACATCCCCGACACCACCGGCTACGGCACCCCCCAGGAGTACGGGGCCCTCATCCGGCGTATCCACGAGGAGGTGGTGCGGGGTCGGCCGGTGCATATCTCGGCCCACTGCCACGACGACCTGGGCCTGGCCACGGCCAATGCCCTGGCCGCAGTGGAGAACGGGGCCACGCAGATTGAGTGCACCATCAACGGCATCGGAGAGCGGGCCGGGAACACCAGCCTGGAGGAGGTGGTGATGGCCCTGTACGTGCGGCGCGACCACTACCAGGCCTATACCCAGATCAACACCCGCGAGCTCTACCGCATGAGCCGGATGGTGGAGCGCTACACCGGCATGGTGGTGCCGCCCAACAAGGCCATCGTGGGGGACAACGCTTTTGCCCACGAGTCGGGAATCCACCAGGACGGGGTGATCAAGAACAAGGAGACCTACGAGATCATGAACGCCGAGCTGGTGGGCCGTCAGCCGGCGGTGCTGGTCTTGGGCAAGCACTCCGGGCGGGCTGCGGTCAAGAAGGCCCTGGCCGACCTGGGCTACAAGCTGGACGACGCCCAGATTGGGGTCATCTTCGCCCGTTTCCGCGAGATCGTGGAGCGCAAGGGGCCCATCGAGACCGAGGAGCTTCGCGCGCTGGTCGAAAGCGAGTCGGTGCACACCCCCCAACTTTTCAAGCTCGAGCGCCTCCAGTTCTTCTCCGGCTACGGGATGCTGCCCACCGCCACGGTAAGCCTGGAGACCCCCAAGGGCGTGGTCACCACCACGGCCATCGGGGACGGGCCGGTGGATGCGGTATACAAAGCCCTGGCCGAGGCCATCGGTTTCAAGCCGGAGCTCGAGCTTTACCGAGTAGAAGCGGTCACCGGCACCACCGAGGCTCTGGGCGAGGTGACGGTGAAGCTCAAGCTGGGGGAGGTGCTGGCCACCGGCCATGGGGTCTCGCCCGATATCATCGAGGCCTCGGCCCGGGCCTACCTGGATGCGGCCAACAAGCTGGCGGCTGGCCAGGCCGCCCGGCACCCCCGCTCCATCGAGGAGGTGCAGCGCTCGGGGCCGGGCAAGTGAGGCGGGGGCGGTCATGATCGAAATCCTCGATACCACCCTGCGCGATGGCACCCAGGGCGAGGCCGTAAGCCTCTCCGTAGACGACAAAGTGGCCATTGCCAGGCGTCTGGCGGCCTTTGGTATCCCCCTCATCGAGGGGGGCTGGCCCGGTTCCAACCCTAAAGACGCCGAGTTCTTCGCCCGGATGAAGGGGGTGGACCTGGGGGGAAGCCGGCTTGTGGCCTTTGGCTCCACCCGGCGCAAGGGGATGCGTCCTGAGGACGACCCTTCGGTGACGGCCTTGCTGGAGGCGGAGACCCCAGTGGTCACGGTGGTGGCCAAAAGCTGGGACTTCCATGTGACCGAGGCGCTCGAGGTCTCCCTGGAAGAGAACCTCCGCATGATTGAGGAGACCTACCGCTATCTGGTAGGGCGGGGCCGGCGGGTGATCCACGACGCCGAGCACTTCTTCGACGGTTACAAGGCCAACCCTGCCTACGCCATGGCGACGCTGGAGGCCGCGGTGCGCGGGGGGGCCGATACGCTCTGCCTTTGCGATACCAACGGGGGAAGCCTGCCCGAAGAGGTCCACGAGATTACCCGGAGGGTACGGGAGGCCTTCCCGCAGGTGGTGATCGGCATCCATCCCCACAACGATGCGGAGCTTGCGGTGGCCAACGCCCTGGCTGCGGTGCGTGCTGGGGCCACCCATGTGCAGGGCACCATCAACGGCTACGGGGAGCGCTGCGGCAACCTGAACCTCACCAGCGCCATCCCCAACCTGATGCTGAAGTGCGGCCTGCCGCTGGTGGGGCTGGACCGGGAAAAGCTCAGGGAGCTGCGGGAGCTCTCGCACTTTGTGGATGAGCGGGCCAACCTGACCCCCAATCTGCGGGCCCCCTACGTGGGCGACGCGGCCTTTGCCCACAAAGGGGGCATCCACGTCTCGGCGGTGCTCAAGGACCCCCGCACCTATGAGCACGTGCCGCCCGAGGCGGTGGGGAACACCCGGCGCATTCTGGTCTCCGACCTCTCGGGGCGCAGCAACCTGCTGGCCAAGCTGGCCGAGGCCGGGGTAGAGGTGCCCAAGGAGATGACCGGCGTCCTTTTGAAGGAGGTCAAGCAGCTCGAGCACGCCGGCTACGCCTTTGAGGGGGCTGAGGCCAGCTTCTTCCTGCTGGCCCATCGCCTCAAGGGGGGGCAGATGCCCTTCAGCCTCGAGGGCTTCACGGTCTTCGTGCACGTGAACGACGCCGACCCCGAGACCCCCACCTGGGCCGAGGCCACGGTGCGGGTGCGGGTGGGCGAGACCTTGCAGCACACCGCCGCCGAAAGCCAGTATGGCCCGGTCTCGGCCCTGGACAAGGCCTTCCGCAAGGCCATAGAGCCCTTCTACCCCGAGATTGCCGAGATTGAGCTTTCGGACTACAAGGTGCGCATCCTCTCGGGCCAGGAGGCGGGCACCGCCTCGGGGGTGCGGGTGATGATCGAGATGCACCGGGGAAAGGAGCGCTGGAGCACGGTGGGGGCCAGCAAGAACAATCTGGAGGCCTCGCTCAAGGCCCTTGCCGACGGCTACGCTTATCCGCTGGTGAAGAACCAGCCGGTGTTTCGCTAGGGGCCTCCTCGTAGGCCCTCAGGGCTTCCTCCTCCGCGGGTATGCGCACCCGGAGGAGGAGCCAGGCGTTGGCCAGGCTGGCCAGCAGGGCGGTGGCCCAGGCGTTGAAAACAAGGGGCAGGGCGAGCAGCTCGAGCGAGACCGCCAGGTAGTTGGGGTGGCGCAGATAGCGGTAGGGCCCCTCCCGGATGCGCCGTCCCCCCGGCACCACCAGGATGCGGGTGTTCCAGTAAGGCCCCAGGGTGGCGATGGCCCAGTAGCGAAGAACCTGCGCCAGGAGGAAAAGGCCCAGCCAGAACCCCCAGATGGGGGAGGGCTGGTTGCGCGCCAGCCCCTCCAGGAGCCACCCTACCAGCCAGCCTATGTGCAGCAGGAAAAAAAGCGGGTAGTGGGCCTGCCCGTATTCCCGAGCCCCTCGGGCTTGTGCCCAGCGGTAGTTTCTCTGGGCCCATATGAGCTCCAACCCCCGCTGGAGCAGCACAAACCCCAAAGCCAGCCAGAGGCCTACCACTCGAGCACCACCCCTTCCAGGGCAAAGCCCGGGCCCAGGGCGAGCAGAAGGCCGGGGCCGCGCCGGTTTTGCCCCATCTGCCGGGCCAAAACGAACAGCACGGTGGGGCTGGACATGTTGCCGTAGGCCGCCAGCACCGCGCGGGAGACCTCCAGGCTTTCCTCATCTACCCCTAGGCTTTTGAAGGCCAGGAGTACCTTGGCCCCGCCGGGGTGCAGCGTCCAGGTGGCCACCTGCTCGACCGAGAGGCCCCATTCGGCCAGCCCCTCGGCCAGAAGGGGGCCCAGCCGGCCCTCCACCAAAGCCGGGATGCTCTGGGAAAAGCGTACTTTTAGCCCCTCTTCCACCAGGTCCCAGCCCATCACCTCGTAGCTTTCGGGGAGGAGCCGGCTGAAGCTGCCCCGCACCGCCGGGCCCTCCCCCTCGCCCAGCACTGCTGCGGCGGCCCCGTCGGCGAAGAGGCTGGTGGCCACCAGGTTGCCCTTGCTCAGGTCCCCCTTCAAAAAGGTCAGGCTGCAGAGCTCCACCGCCACCAGCAGGACCGCCTTTCCGTGCAGCCGCGCCAGCTCGGCAGCCCGGGCCAGCCCCGCTGCCCCTCCAGCACAGCCCAGGCCCCAGAGGGGTAGGCGCAGAACCCCGGCGGGCAGGCCCAGGCGCTGGACCAGGTAGGCCTCGAGGCTGGGGGTGGCAATCCCGGTGGTGGTCACCAGCACCACCGCCCCCACCCGGTGGGGCGGCACCCCAGCCTGGGCCAGGGCCTGGCGGCCGGCCTGCTCGCAGAGGGATAGGGCCACCTCGAACCACCGCTGGTTTTTCTCGACGAAGCTGCGTTCTTGCTGGAACCAATCCAACGGGGCGGAGAGGAAGCGCCGCTGGATGCCGCTGTTCTTGAAAACGGTCATCAGCCGCTCCAGCCCCTCCATAGGGGCGAAGAGGGTTCGCACCGCCGCGGCCACCTCCTCCTGGGTCACGCAGTAAGGGGGGGTGGCGGTGGTGACCGAAAGGATGCGCGGGGGCCTCATTCCTCCTCCGGCCTGGCGCAGGTTTCGCGGAATACGAACTGGGGGATGGGCCGGCGCTCATGGGACTGCCAGTCGATGCGGGGGCGCGGGGGCTCCGGGGGCAGGTAGCCCAGCCGGTAGAGGGCCATGAGCTCCAGCTCATCCGGTACCTCCAAAAGCCGCTTGATCTCGGCCCAGGCCTCAGGGATTTCCATGGGGGTGGAGATGAACTGGATGCCCATCCCCAGCTCGACCGTGGCGAGCCAGATGTTCTCGATGGCCATGCCCAGGGCCAGCAGGCTGTAGAACCCCGAAAGCTCCCCTGGGCGGTACTCGCTTTTGTCCAGCAGGGCTGCCAGCAGCAAGGGCGAGCCGGCAATCAGCTTGCGGTTGTCCTCCCCCAGAATCTCAGGCACCCGCAAAAGGCGTAGAAGGCGGGTGGCCCAGGGCTGCATCACCTGGCGGGTGAAAGGGCGCAGGGGGGCTGGGAGCTGGTCGATCAGGATGCCGTCGCGCCGGCGGGCCATCTCCTCTGGGCTGAAGCGGAAGTATTTGCGGTAGCGCTCGAAAAACTTCCCCTCGGCGATAAGCTGCCGCATGGTGCGGCCCCCGATTTCGGCGATTTTCTCCCGACGGGCGGGGTCTTCGATCAGGATGAAGCGCCAGGGCTGGGAGTTGAAGTGGCTGGGGGCCCGGCTGGCCGCCTCCATCAGGCGGTGCTGGTCCTCCTTCGAGACCGGCTTATCCAGGAAGGGGCCGTTGGTGGTCTTACGCCGGCGCAGGACTTCCCAAAACTCCACGGTTCACCCCCTCAGGGCCAGCAGGTAGCCCAGCAGGCCCAGGACCCCCAGCGTTGGGTGGAGCCAGGTGCGCGGCCGGGCCTTGGGGAAAAGGGCCAGGCAGGCCACGGTAAGCCAGAGCCAGGCCTCCCGGCTTGCGGCCAGAGCGGCCAGGGTGCCCAGAAAGACCCCCAGGTAGAGCAGGTGGTGCCAGAGGCCGAAGGGGCCCAACCCCAGCTGGGCCGCCAGGCCTACCAGCAGGTTGAGGAGGTAGAGGGCGAAGCCCAGGTGGAACCAGGGGGACATCGCCCTAAGCTTAGCCCAATCCCTTCCTGCGGGAGTGTGGTTCAGCCCAGGCGGAGCTCGGGCAGGCCGGCCACCAGGTGCTCGTCGTGGGTGGCGACCACGAGGGCGGTATCCAGCTCGCGGCTAAGGGAGAGCATCAGCTCCATGACCCGCTCGGCGTTGCGCCGGTCCAGGCTGCCGGTGGGCTCATCGGCCAGGAGGAGGCGAGGGCGGTTGTAGAGGGCTCGAGCCAGCGCCACCCGCTGGCGCTCCCCTCCGGAGAGGGCCTTGGGCCGGAGGTGGGCCCGCTCTTCCAGCCCCACCCGGGCCAGCAGCGCCATCCCCCAGGCCCGGTCCACCCGGCCGGCCAGGTACCCTGGGACCAGCACGTTTTCCAGGGCGGTGAGTTCGGGCTGCAGGTAGGCGTGCTGAAAAACCAGCCCTACGGTCCCGAGCCGCCTTCGGGCCAGCCGCTCCTCGCCCTGGCCCCGGATGCTCACTCCCTCCCAGCGCACCTCCCCCTCCTGCAAGGCTAGAAGGCCCGCCAGAAGGTGCAGCAGGGTGGTCTTGCCGCTGCCCGATGGGCCCAGCACGGTCCGCACCTGGCCTCTGTGCAGGGTAAGGTCCAGCCCACGGAAGAGCTCCACCTCACCATAGCGAAAACCGAGGCCTGTAGCTTCTAAAACCGGAGTGTTACATGCTATTGGCAAACCGTTACGCCCCCTAGTAGAGTGTACCTGATGTTGGCGGACACCCAGGTGCTGGCCAAGACCCCCCTTTTCCAGGGGGTGCCTCCCCAGGCCCTCGAGGTCGCCCGGGAAGCCTTTGTCAGCCGCAAATACCCGGCCGGCAAGAAAATCTTCGAGGCTGGGGACATGGGCGCGGCGCTCTACATCGTGCAAAGCGGGCAGGTGCGCATCTACCGCACCTACCTGGATGGCCGGGAGCGCATGTTCGCCTATCTGGGCCCAGGCGAGGTCTTCGGCGAGATGAGCCTGCTGGACGACCAGCCCCGCAGCGCCTCGGCTGAGACCACCATAGACTCGGTGCTCCTGGTGCTGTACCAGGACGCCTACTGGAGCCTGGTGCGCAGGTGGCCCGAGATTCTGCACAACCTGGCCACCATCCTGGCCCGCCGGTTGCGCGAGGCCGACCTCGAGCTGGAGGTGCTCTCCTTCGAGGAGGCCCGGGGCCGGGTGGCCTACGCCCTGACCAAGCTGCGCAAGCAGCGCTACGGCGATGGTACCCGGATGAAGCTCACCCACCAGGAGCTGGCCCAGCTTTCGGGCACCAGCCGCGAGACCGTGACCCGGGTGCTCCACGCTTTGCGGGAGGAGCAGCTCGTGCGGGTGGGCTCGGGCTACATAGAGATTCTGGACCCGGCCGGCCTGGAAGAGGTCCTCTTTGGGCTGCGCTGAGGACGCCGTATGCGCTTGCGGGTAGACTTGGTGCCCCAAGAGGGCCTCAGCTATCTGGACGTGGTGCTGGTGGTGGATGTGATCCGGGCCACCACCACCGCCGCGGCTTTTTTGGAAGCGGGGGCCCGGGCGCTCTACCTGACCCCCAGCCTCGAGAGCGCCCGAGCCTTCCGCGACAGCGATGTGGTGCTGGCCGGGGAGGAGGGAGGGCTTAGGCCGGCGGGCTTTGACTACGGCAACTCTCCCCGCGAGGCCCGCGAGGCCCCGGTGGGGGGGAAGATCGTGGTGATGAGCACCACCAACGGCACCCGCACAGCCCACCTGGCCGCCCGCAGCGCCAAGCACGTGCTTCTGGCCTCGCTCTACAACGCCCATGCCGCAGCCCGCCTGGCCCACCAGCTCGCCACTGAGGAGGTGGCCATCCTTTGCGCGGGCAAGGAGGGCCGGATCGGCCTGGATGACGTCTATACCGCTGGGGTGCTGGCCGAGTACCTGCAAATTATGGGCTCGTACGAGCTGGAGGATGGAGCCCTCATCGCCCTCACCACCCGCCGCACCTACCCCGACCCCCTGGAGCCCCTGAGCCTTTCGGCCGCGGCAGGGGCGCTGCGGCAGGTGGGCCTCGAAGCCGACGTCCCCTTCTGCGCCCAGGTGGCGGTCTCGCCCGCGGTGGGCATGCTCTCGGGCCGGGTGGGGGAGGCCCTTATCTTCGAGCGGGTGCAGCACCCGGTGGCCCCCCAGGCCTGAGCATATGAGGCCGGTCGCCATCCTAGGGGTGCCCATGGACCTCGGCCAGGGGCGGCGGGGGGTGGACATGGGGCCCAGCGCCCTGCGCTACGGCCGTTTGCAGGAGTTGCTGGAGGGGCTGGGCTACGCGGTGGAGGACTATGGCGATGTGCGGGTGCCGGTGGTGGAGAGCCTGCGCCGCCAGGGCCACGGGGCTCCTGGGGGACTGGGCTACCTCGAGGCCATCCGCCTGGCCTGCCTGGAGGTGCTGGAGGTTTTGCACCAGATGCCCGAGGAGGTCTTCCCCATCGTTTTGGGGGGCGACCACTCCATCGCCATGGGTTCGGTGGCAGGGGCCAGCCGGGGGGAGCGGGTGGGGGTCATCTGGGTGGATGCCCACGCCGACTTCAATACCCCCGAGACCAGCCCCAGCGGCAACATCCACGGGATGCCGCTGGCCCACCTGTGCGGCCTGGGCGACCCGCGCCTGGTTCATCTGGGGGGGCCCGGGCCCAGGGTGCGCCCGGAGGATGTGGTGCTCATCGGTGTTCGCAGCCTGGACGCGGGGGAGGTGGGCCTGCTGCGCGAGCGGGGGGTGACGGTCTACACCATGAAGGAGATCGACATGATGGGCATCCCGGCCATCGCCGAGGCGGTGGCCCAGCGAATGCGGGGCTTCCGCCGGGTGCACCTCTCGCTGGACGCCGATGTGCTGGACCCGGAGATCGCCCCCGGGGTGGGCACGCCGGTGGCGGGGGGCCTGACCTACCGCGAGGCCCACCTGCTGATGGAGCTTTTCTACGACGCGGGCATGGTCACCAGCCTCGACCTGGTCGAGGTCAACCCTATCCTGGACGTGGCCAACCGCACCGCGCGGATGATGGTGGAGCTGGCAGGGAGCCTTTTGGGAAAGAGGATTTACTAGCCGGGCCCGGTATAGTGGGGCAGGTATGACCGATATTCGCCTCACCGAGGAAGGTTGGCAGGCTGTAATCGCCGACGGTTTTACCTTCGAAAACGTGGCCCGGCTGGCCCGGGCCTATGCGGTTTACTTGCTGGGGCGCGGGGGCCAGAGGGCGGTGGTGGGCTACGACACCCGCTTCCTGAGCGCCCGTTTTGCCCAGCGGGTGGCCGAGGTGCTGGTGGGCTGTGGCCTCGAGGTGCACCTGGCCAAAGGCTACCTGCCCACCCCAGCCCTGGCCTTCGCCCTGCGGCATCTGGGGGCCGACGGGGGTGTGATGGTGACGGGAGGTGCCCGACCGGCGGAGTACGCCGGCCTGGTTTTCCTGGACCGGGACGGGGGGGGGCTGGCCGCGGAGGCGCGGGCCCTCCTGGAGGACCGGTTGGGCCAGCCTGCCCCCGAGGGCCAGGGCCGGCTCCAGGTGCTGGATGTGCGCAAGGCCTACTACCAGGCGCTTTTGGCCCCGCTCGACCTGGAAGCGCTCCGGGCCTATTCGGGGGTGGTCTACCACGAGACGATGGGGGGGGCCACCGCCGGCTGGTTCTCGGGCTTGGTTAAGGAAGCGGGGCTGGGGCTGGAGCTGCGGGAGCTGCACGCGGTGCCCGATGCCCTTTTCTACGGCGTGGTCCCGAGCCCTGAGCCCCAGAACCTCTTCACCCTTACTGCCCTCCTCAAGGTTGAGCAGGAGCCCACCTTGGCCCTGATCCACGACGGCGATGGTAGCCGGCTTGGGGTGGGGCTGGCCGGCGGGCGGCTCCTCTCGGCGGAGGAGGTGGCGGCTTTGCTGGTCTTCCACCTCTACCACAAGGGCCGGCGGGGCAAGGTGGTCTGGCCGAAGGAGGGGGGTCTGGTCGAAGGGGTAGCCCGGAGGCTGGGGCTGGAGGTGGTGCGGGCAGGGCCGTGCCAGGAAGGGGTGCTGCTTGGGGGCGATGGCACCGGCCGCCTCTACTTCGGCCACCCCCAGAGCGACGGCCTGCAGGCGGGGGTGTTGCTCCTGGAGCTCTTGGCCCGCCGTGGCCAGGGCCTGGGGGCGCTCCTGGCCGGCCTGGTAGAATGAGGCCCGGCGATGAAGCCCAGCATTAGCGTGGTGGTGCCGGCCCGCAACGAGGAGGAGTACATCGGGCCCTGCCTGGAGTCCATCCTGCAGCAAGAACCCCGGCCCGATGAGGTCATCGTGGTGGACAACGGCTCCACCGACCGCACCGCCGAGATTGCCCGGCGTTTGGGGGTGCGGGTGGTCTACCAGCCCAATCCAGGCCTCCACATCGCGCGCCAGACCGGGCTCGAGGCCGCCCAGGGCGAGGTGGTGGCGGCCACCGACGCCGACTGCCGGGTGGAGCCGGGCTGGGTGGCGGCCATCCAGGAGGCCTTTTGCGACCCTGAGGTGGTGGAGGCCTACGGCCCCCTGGAGTTTTACGATGGGCCCCTTTTCGACCGGCTCCTCTCCCGCTATGGCTACCCCTTGTTCCTGGCCCTCATGGACCGGCTGGGCCAGCCCAACGCCGCCGGGGGCAACCACGCGGTGCGGCGGCAGGTGGCCCTGGAGGTGGGGGGCTACGACGTGCCCTTTGGCGAGGATTTGCGCCTGATGCAGAAGCTCAGGCAAAAAGGCCGCATCGTCTACACCCCCAAGGCCCGGGTGCTCACCTCGGGGCGGCGCCTGAAGCGGGGGCGATGGAAGATGTACGGCGTGCACCTCAAGAACATCTGGGCCCGCCTGCGGGGGCTGCCGCAGGACTACGGCCCGGACTACTATGCCGACCGGGAGCGGCCCGGGCGCTAGGGGGTGGCGGTGGAGCTGCTGGCGCTTTTGCTCGCCGCCTACCTGGCCGCCGACCTGCTCTACCGCTGGATGGGGGTGGGGGCCATTGCCTGGGGCCACCGGGGCCGCCCCCAGGTGGCCCTCACCTTCGACGACGGGCCCGGCCCCCACACCGAGGCCATTCTGGCCCGCTTGCGGGAGCATGGGGTGAAGGCCACCTTCTTCGTGCTGGGGGTACAGGCGCGGAAGTACCCCCATCTCCTGGAAAGGCTCCGGGCTGAAGGGCACCAGGTCGAGTCGCACGGGGAGGTGCACCGCCCGGCCTTCTGGCTTCTACCCTGGCAGGAGGCCCGGCAGATCCGGGCAGTCCCGGGCCGCTACTACCGTCCGCCCCATGGCATCCACACCCCCTGGACCCGCCTCCTGGCAGGGTGGGCCGGCAAGCGGGTGGCCCTGTGGGACCTGGAGTCGCGCGACTGGACCCGGGAAGACCCCAAGGCCCTAGCTGAGCGGGTTGTTTTCTGGTGCCGGCCAGGCTCTATCATCCTCTTGCACGACAACGAACGCTTCCCGGCTACTTTGGCCATCCTGGACGAGATTCTTCCGCGCCTCAAGGCCCTGGGCTACCAGATGGTGCGCCTGGACGAGCTGGAAGCCCGGCCCCTTTCCTGGCGCGAGGGGCTGATGCGGGCCAGCCAGGGCAGCCACGAGCGTTATTTCATCAAGAACAGGGTGATGCGGCTTGGCCTGGGGCCCTTCGACTACCTGGCGGTAAGCCCTTGCGCCTTCCCAGGGCCCAGCCAGCCCGGGCTGCGCAAGGGAGAGCCCAGCCTCGAGGTGCACCTCGACTCGGTGCGCACCCCGGCCATGACCCAGGTGCAGCTTTTGCGCCAGGGGCGGCGGGGCTTTACCCTGCTGGCCGAGTACCTGAAGCAGCACCCCGAGATCCGGGGGGTCTGGGGCATCTCCCAGGCCGCTACGGGCCTCAGGGTCTTTGGCTTCCGCCTGGCGCCGGTTACCCTGTGGCAGCGCCTGGTCTACGGTGCGGCCAGCACCTGGTTTTTGTGGCTTTACAGGGGTGAGGCCCCCAAGCGCGGGGTGCCCATCGCCCAGCTCGGCTACAGCCCCCGCGAAGAGTTCCTGGCGCGCTGGGATAAGTCCCCAGCGGAGGCTGAAGGTAGCTTATCCCCCTAGGAAGCCAGGGGTAAACCCCGTATCCTAGGTGGTTGGAGGAAGGAATGGAGAAAGGAACCCTGCGGGTCAAAACCGGATTCGCCGAGATGTTCAAGGGGGGCGTGATCATGGACGTGGTCAACGCCCAGCAGGCCGAGATTGCCCAGGAGGCTGGGGCGGTGGCGGTGATGGCGCTGGAGCGCGTTCCCGCCGATATTCGTGCCCAGGGCGGCGTGGCCCGCATGTCTGACCCCAAGCTGATCAAGGAGATTATGGCTGCGGTCTCCATCCCGGTGATGGCCAAGTGCCGCATCGGCCACTTTGTGGAGGCCCAGATCCTGGAGGCCATCGGGGTGGATTTCATCGACGAGTCGGAGGTGCTCACCCCAGCCGATGAGTCCTTCCACATCGACAAGCACGCCTTTAAGGTGCCCTTCGTTTGCGGGGCCACCGATATCGGCGAGGCCCTGCGCCGCATCGCCGAGGGGGCCGCGATGATCCGCACCAAGGGCGAGGCTGGCACCGGCAACGTGGTGGAGGCGGTGCGGCACGCCCGCAAGGTGCTCGGGGGCATCCGGCAGATCCAGGCCACCCCCCGCGAGGAGCTGATGACCCTGGCCAAGAACCTGGGGGCCCCCTATGAGCTGGTGCTCTGGGTGCACGAGCACGGGCGGCTGCCGGTGGTCAACTTCGCCGCGGGCGGGGTGGCCACCCCTGCCGACGCTGCGCTCATGATGCAGCTTGGGATGGACGGGGTTTTTGTGGGTTCGGGGATTTTCAAGTCGGGCGACCCGCGCAAACGGGCCCGGGCCATCGTGCGGGCGGTGACCCACTACAACAACCCCGAGGTGCTGGCCGAGGTCTCCGAAGACCTGGGCGAGCCCATGGTCGGCATCAACCTGGACTACCTCTCCGAGGAGGAGCGGCTCGCCCGGCGGGGCTGGTAGACCGCGGCGGCCAGGGTCTGCCAGTAGCGCTCGAGGCTGTGCCCCAAAAGCGCCGCCAGCCCCGAACGGTAGGCGGAGACCACCTGCCGCCCCAAAGCTCCCAGGATGGGATTGGGGTGGGTTTCCAGTTCCTCCAGCGCCTTCTCCGAAAGGGCCAGGAAGACCCGGGGGGGGCGGCAGGGGGTGGGTGGGAGGCTGAACCAGTAAGCGGCCTCCTCGGGGGGTACCACCTCGACGCCCTGAGCCCTGAACCAGGAGGCCCCCTCGGGCCGCACGTACACCCGGGCTTTTTCCGTCAGGGCCCGGGTTAGTCCCTGGCGGAAGGGCACCGGCAGGGCCCAGACCTCCCCTAAAGCCCCCTCGGGCAGGGCCTCCCGGTAGGCCTCGGCCCGGAGTTCCAGATACTCCTCCCCGTTCCACCGGTTGAGAACCAGTTCGGCGGCCAGCTCTACTTGCTCGGGCAGGTTTTCCCCGCTATCGCGCCAGCGCACCACCCGCAGGCCGCCCAGGCGGAAGGCGAGGTGCCGGCCCTCGCTCAGGGTGCGCACCCCTTCGGGCCGCCCCCGCAGATAGAAGAGGGGCTTGGGGTTGCCCTCCCCGGTGGGCTCCAGGAGCTCTAAGGCCCGGTACAGCCCTCCTAAGTCTTCCCCCTCCAGCCAGCCGTCGAGCAGAATCTCGGGCACGGGCGCAGGGAACCGGCCCACGTACGCCTGGACCGAGCGGGTGAAGGCGGGAATCTCGGCTTCCTCGATGGCAAAGCCGGCCGCCTGGGCGTGCCCGCCAAAGCGCTTCAGGTGGGCCCTGGCGTGCTGCAGGGCCCCCACCGCGCTGATGCCGGGGGTGGAGCGCACCGAGCCCTTGCCCTGGGCGATGATGAAGACCGGCTTGTGGTGCCGCTCCAAGAGCCGGCTGGCCACGATGCCCATCACCCCGGGGTGGCCCTCAGGGTCGTGGAGGACCAAAGCCGGGAGGGAAGGGTCGAGCTGGGCCTCCAGGCGAGCCAGCATGGCCTCCTCGATGCGCTGGCGTTCGGTGTTGAGGCGGTTCAGGGTCTCGGTTAGCAGGGGAATCCGCGCCGGGTCCTCGCTGGTGAGGAGCTCCAGGGCCAGCTCGGCCTGGCCCAGCCGCGAGGCCGCGTTGAGGCGGGGGGCGATGCGAAAGGCCACCTCGTGGGCGCTGTAGGCGCGGCAGTGCTTCCGGGCCAGCTCCCTGAGCCCCGGATGGGCCGATTCCCTGAGGCGGCGCAGGCCCTCCTGGACCAGGGCCCGGTTGAAGCCCTGCAGAGGGGCCACGTCGGCGATGGTGCCGATGGCGGCCAGGTCGGCGTACTCGAGGGGAGGAGGCAGCCCCAGCAGGTCGTGCACCTGCCACAAAAGCAGAAAGGCCACCCCTGCCCCGGTGGGGTGGGGCTGGCCCTGGAGGGCGGGCGAGAGGGCAGGGTGCACGATGAGGCCGGGGGGCGGGGTGGGGCCTGGGGTGTGGTGGTCGGTGACCACCACCGAGAGGCCGTTCTCGGCCAGCTCTTTTAGCTCGGCGTGGTTGGTGATGCCGCAATCCACCGTGATAAAGAGCTCGCAGGCCTCCAGGTGCTCGGGCACCCGGTCCATCAGGACCCCGTAGCCCTCCTCCAGGCGATGGGGAATGAAGGGGTGGACACAGGCCCCGAGGTTTTCGAGCCCCTTGAGCAGGATGGCCGTACCGGTGAGGCCGTCGGCGTCGTAGTCGCCGTGGACGCGGATGCGCTCGCCCCGCTCCAGGGCCTGAAGGAGTCGCTTGGCGGCGCTTTCCAGGTTTGGGAGGGGCAACGGCGCGAGAGGCGGGAAGAGGTCTGCTTTTCCCCGGAAGCCCCGGTTCCACAGCACCGCGGCGGCCAGAGGGGGGATGGCGAGCTCCTCCACCAGGCGCCGGAGCTCCTCCGAAGGAGGCCAGGGGCGGAACCTCCAGCTCATAGGCGGTCGGGAATGACCGGGGTTTCCTCGGGGTGCTGCCTCTTGAGGGCCTCGAGTTCGGCGCGCACCTGCTTGAGCTCGCGGTGGCGCTGGCGCAAAGCGGCCTGTGCCCCCAGCCAGCCCGAGAGCACATAAAGGCCCATCACCACGAGGCCCAGCCCAAAGGCGGCCAGCACCAGAAAGGCCACGTGCACCGGCCCCCAGGGGCTCCCCAGGAGGAGGTTGGGTTCTAAGGTGTAGAGCCCCCAGGTACCGGCGGCCACCGCCAGCACAACCAGAAAGGCCAGCCCGCTCAGCGCCCTCATGCTAGCAGTCTACCCCAACGCCCGAGGTCGATCCGCCCCTCGTACAGGGCCCTGCCCACCAGGGCCCCCTCCACCCCCAGCCCCCGCAGGGCCTCGAGGTCGGCCTCCGAGGCAATCCCACCCCCCGCGATGAGCTGGCCCGGCCAGGCCGCCCGCACCACCCGCACCGGCCCCTGGTCGAGGCCCCTCAGGGTGCCGTCCCGCCGCACGTCGGTGTAGATCAGGGTGCGCACCCCGGCCGCCCAGAAGCGCCGGCAGGCCTCCGGCACCTGCAGGGGTGTGGCCTCGGTCCAGCCCGAGACCACCACCTCCAGCCCCCTGGCATCCAGGCTGACCACCACCCGCTCGGGGCCCAACGTTTCTAGCATGGCCTCGAGCACCCCAGGCGCCTTCACCGCCACGGTGCCCACCACCACCCGCTGGGCCCCCAGGGCCAGCAGGGCCTGGGCCGCCTCCAGGCTGCGCACCCCGCCCCCCACCTGGAAGGGCACCCCGAGGTTTTGCGCGATGTCTGCGATGACCTTTCGGTTCTCCCCCCGGCCGGTGGCCGCGTCCAGGTCCACCAGGTGCAGCATCGGGGCCCCCTGGGCCTGCCAGTGGAGGGCTGCTTCCACCGGGTCGTTGAAGTAGACCGTCTCGCGGCTGGGGTCGCCCTCGTAGAGCCTTACCACCCGCCCGCCTTGGATGTCCACCGCAGGTATCACCAGCACTTCCGGATTCTACCAATCCCCCGGTCCTCGGCCAGGTGTTAGACTTCTAACGCATGTCCGACCTCCTTTCCTCCCTGAATCCGGCCCAGCAGGAGGCCGTTCGGCACCTCCACGGCCCGGCTTTGGTGGTGGCCGGGGCCGGCTCTGGCAAGACCCGCACGGTGGTGCACCGCATCGCCTACCTTATGCGGGAGCACCGCGTCTACCCCAGCGAGATTCTGGCCGTGACCTTTACCAACAAGGCCGCCGGCGAGATGAAGGAGCGCCTGGTGGCCATGGTGGGCCCCCAGGCCAAGGACCTCTGGGTCTCCACCTTCCACGCGGCAGCGGTGCGCATTCTGCGCGTCTACGGCGAGTACGTGGGCCTCAGGCCGGGTTTCGTCATCTACGACGACGATGACCAGAACACCCTGCTGAAAGAGGTCCTGAAGGAGCTTGGAATAGAGGCCAGGCCGGGGCCTCTCAGGGCCATGCTGGACCGGCTCAAGAACCAGGGCCAGGGCCTGGAGGCCTTCTTGCGCGAGGCCCCCGATTTCATCGGCGGGGTGCCCAAGGCAGAGGCGGCCGAGGTCTACCGCAGGTACCAGGCCGCCCTGCAGGCGCAGAGCGCGGTGGACTTCAACGATCTATTGCTCCTCACCATCCGGCTTTTCGAGACCCACCCCGAGGTGCTGCAAAAGGTGCGGCAGCGGGCCCGGTTCATCCATGTGGACGAGTACCAGGACACCAACCCGGTGCAGTACCGCCTGGTCAGGCTTCTGGCCGGAGAGCGGCCCAACCTGATGGTGGTGGGCGACCCCGACCAGAGCATCTACGGTTTTCGCGCGGCCGACCTGCACAACATCCTTCGCTTCACCCAGGACTACCCGGAGGCCAGGGTGATACGCCTGGAGGAGAACTACCGCTCGAGCGCCAGCATCCTGCGGGTGGCCAACGCGGTGATCGAGAAAAACACCCTCCGGCTGGAAAAGGTCCTTCGTCCTACCAAATCAGGGGGGGAGCCGGTGCGGCTCTACAGGGCCCCCGACGCCCGCGAGGAGGCCGCCTTCGTGGCCCGGGAGGTCAGCAGGCTGGGCAATTATGCCGGTATTGCGGTGCTCTACCGCACCAACGCCCAGTCCCGCCTGCTGGAGGAGCACCTGCGACGGGCAGGGGTGCCGGTGCGGCTGGTGGGGGCGGTGAGCTTCTTTGAGCGGCGGGAAATCAAGGACCTGCTGGCCTACGCCCGGGTGGCGGTCAACCCCGCCGATGCCCTCAACCTGCGCCGGATTGTGAACACTCCCCCCCGGGGCATTGGGGCCAGCACCATAGCCAAGCTGGCCGAGCACGCCCAGGCCAACGGGATAAGCCTTTACGAGGCCTTTCGCGCGGCCTCCTCGGTGCTGAGCCGGCCCCAGGCGGTGGAGGCTTTCCTGGAGCTTTTGGAGGGTTTGCGGGAGGCGGCCTTCGAGAGTGGGCCGGTTGCCTTTTTCGAGCGGGTGCTGGACGAGACCGGTCTTTTGGAGGCTTTGCGCGAGGAGCCGGATGGGGAGGACCGCCTGCAGAACGTGGAGGAGCTTCTGCGGGCAGCGCGCGACTGGGAACGGGAGGAGGGGGGAAGCCTGGCGGACTTCCTGGACGCGGTGGCCCTCACGGCCAAGGCCGAGGAGCCGCAGGGCGAGGCAGCAGGGGAGGCGGTCACCCTGATGACCCTGCACAACGCCAAGGGGCTCGAGTTCCCCGTCGTCTTCCTGGTGGGCCTGGAGGAGAACCTCCTGCCCCACCGCAACAGCCTGAGCCGCCTGGAGGACCTGGAGGAGGAGCGGCGGCTTTTCTACGTGGGCATCACCCGGGCCCAGGAGCGGCTCTACCTCTCCTATGCCGAGGAGCGCGAGGTGTACGGCCGGCGCGAGCCCACCCGCCCAAGCCGCTTTCTGGAGGATATACCCCGGGAGCTGCTTCAGGAGGTGGGCTTCTTCGACGAGCCGAAGATGCCCCGCGCCAGGCCCGAAGCCCGGCCAGCGGAGTTCAGGGGCGGGGAAAAAGTGCGCCACCCCCGCTTTGGCCAGGGCACGGTGGTGGCGGCCATGGGGGGCGAGGTGACGGTGATGTTCCCGGGGGTGGGCCTCAAGCGCCTGGCGGTGAGGTTTGCCGGCCTGGAGCGCCTGGACTAGTAGCCCCGGCCAGTGGCCTTGGTGAGCATCAGCTTGAGCTCGTGGGGGCTGGTGGCCGAGGCCTCGGCGTCCTCCAGGCTGATGAGGCCCTGGGTGTAGAGCTCCACCAGGTGCTGGTCGAAGGTCTGCATGCCGTGCAGGTTGTCCTGCAGCATGGCGTCCTTGATCTGGGGGGTTTTGTGCTCGTCTTTTATGAGCTCGCGCACGAAGGGGGTGGCCAGCAGGATTTCCAGGGCCAGCACCCGCCCCTGTCCGTCGGCCCTGGGGAGGAGCCTTTGCGAGAGGATACCCAGCAGCGACTCTGCTAGAAGGATGCGGATCTGCAGGTGTTCGTGCAGAGGGAAGAAGTCGATGATGCGGTTGATGGTGCGGATGGCGTCCAGGGTGTGCAGGGTGGAGAAGACCAGGTGGCCGGTCTGGGCGGCCATGATGGCGGCCTCCACCGTTTCGCGGTCGCGCATCTCACCGATCAGAATCACATCGGGGTCCTGCCGCATGGCGTACTTGAGCCCAGAGGCGAAGGAGTCGGTATCCACCCCTACTTCCCGCTGCACCACCAGGCTCTTCTTGTGCTTGTGCAGGAACTCGATGGGGTCCTCGATGGTGACGATGTTCTTGGGGTAGTGCAGGTTGATGTGGTCGATGAGGGCGGCCAGGGTGGTGGACTTGCCCGAGCCGGTAGGACCGGTAACCAGGACCAGTCCGCGCTCCTTGGCAGCCAGCCGTTCCATCACCGCCCGGGGCAGGCCCAGGGCCTCGAAGCTGGGGATGTTCTCCGATACTACCCGCATAACCAGGCCCAGGCTGCCCCGCTGGTGCAGCAGGTTGCAGCGGAAGCGGGCCAGGCCCGGGATGGTGTAGGCGAAGTCCATCTCCTTTTTGTACTCGAGCTCCTCGAGCTGGGCCGGGCTGAGCAGGCTGCGCACAATCTGGGCCACATCGCTGGGGGAGAGGGTCTTGGTGGTGAAGGGCTTGAGTTTTCCGTCGATCCGCACCGTGGGCGGTGCGCCGGCCTGGAGATGGATGTCAGAGGCCCGGGCCTCCACCATGCTCCGCAGCATCTCGGTGATGGGGGTGGGGGTTTGGGTGGTGCTCATGGGGCTTCCTCGGCAGGAACAGGCGGCCAGGGCAGTTTATTGTATGATTGCAGCCGGATATTACCGGACCGCCTGCCTAGGCTAGTATAGGGCACGCCGCTAGGCCTCTTGGTCCAAATGCACATCTGGTGTTTGGCGGGGAAGACGGTTACACTCTACCCCGTGGGCAAAAGACGTCGCGAGGAAAAACTCAAGCGTCGGGCGCAACAGCGGGTACCGCTTACGGGGCGGGATATGCTGCGGCTTTTTCCGGGCCTTTTCCTCAGGGCCTTTGTGGTCATCCTGCCCCTTTCGCTCCTGATGAGCTACCTGGGGGCCAGCGGGGTCACCCTCTTCAACAACTTCTGGGTGCAGATGGGGGTTTACCTGGCCGCCTACATCATCTTCAACCGCTTCATCTTCGGCCCGGTGCGCAACTACCGTCCTCCGGCTAAGAAGTGACCGGCTGGGCCACTCCGGCCTCCTCCGCGAATAGGGGGGTGGACAGGTACTTCATGCCGGAGTCGCAGGCGATGGTCAGCACCCGCTTGCCTGGTCCCAGCTCGCGGGCCACCTGCAAGGCGGCCCAGATCATGCCGGTGGCGCTCATGCCCACGAAAAGCCCTTCCTGGCGGGCCAGGGGTTTGGCCAGGGGGAAGGCGTCCTCCTCCAGCACCTGGATTACCCGGTCGAGGAGGCTCACGTCCAGGTTGGGGGGGATGAAGCCTGGTCCCATCCCCTGGAACTGGTGGGGCCCCATCTGCCCCCCCGAGAGCACGTTGCTGCGGGCCGGCTCGCAGGCGATAATCTGCACCTTGGGCAGCCGTTCGCGCAGGTAACGCCCCACCCCCATGATGGTGCCCCCGGTACCGGAGCCGTACACAAAAGCATCCAGCCGCCCTTCCATCTGGGCGAAGATTTCCGGGCCGGTGGTCTCGTAGTGGGCGCGGGCGTTGGCGGGATTGTCGAACTGGTTGGGCATGAAGGCCCCTGTCTCGGCCACGATGCGCTGGGCCTCCTCGATGGCGGCCAGCATGCGGCGGCTGGGGTCGGTCAGGATAAGCTCGGCCCCGTAGGCCCTGAGGATGCGCTTGCGCTCTTCGGACATCTGGGCCGGCATGGTCAGGATGAGCCGGTAACCGCGGCTGGCGGCCACCATGGCCAGGCCGATTCCGGTGTTGCCGCTGGTGGGCTCCACGATGAGCTGGCCCGAGCCGGGTTTGAGGATGCCCCGTTCCTCGGCATCCTTGATCAGGTACCAGGCGGTGCGGTCCTTGATGGAGCCGCCGGGGTTGTTGCCCTCGAGCTTGACCCAGACCTCGGCCATGCCGGGCTCCACGATGCGCCGCAGCCTCACCACGGGCGTTTTGCCAATCACATCTTCGACAAACATGACGCCTCCCGGGGGCAGTATAGCCCCGGCTTAGGCCGGTTTCATCCCCAGGGTTTATACTTGGGCATCTCGGGGTTTCTCGGGAGAAAGGAAGTGTGTATGACTGCAAGCAAAGGCCAGGTGGTTTCCATCCGCTACACCCTGCGCGTGGACGAGGAGATCGTGGACCAGGGCGAGCTCGCCTACCTGCACGGTTACCACAACATCGTGCCGGGGCTGGAGGAGGCCCTGGAGGGCAAGGCGGTGGGGGAGCGGGTGGTGGTTTCGGTGCCCCCCGAGAAGGGCTACGGCCTCTACGACCCCGAAGGGGTGCAGGTGGTGGACCGGGCGGCCTTCCCCCCAGATGCCGAGCTGGCCGAAGGGGCCATGTTCTACGCGGAGGACGCGCAGGGGAACCCCATGCCCTTCACCGTCCTGGCCGTGGATGGCGACAGCGTGACCATTGACTTCAACCACGCGTTGGCCGGCGAGACCCTTGACTTCGACGTGACCCTGACCGCAGTGCGGCCGGCTACCCCGGAGGAGCTCGAGCACGGCCACGTCCACGACCTGCACGGCCACCCGCACTGATCAGGCTCCAAGCCCGCCCAGCAGGGGCTGGCCCTGCTCGAGCCGAAAAAGCAGGAAGGCGTTTTTATCCCGCAGCATCACCCAAAGCTGCTGGTGGTCCTTCAGGCGCAGGAAAAGCGGCAGGGCGTAGCGGGGTTCTCCCCGCTCGATGCGGGTGTGACCCAGGTTGTAGGCCAGGTAGAAGTCCTGGGGGTCTTGCATTTGAGGGGTGTAGAAGAGCACCAGCTCGACCGGTTCCTTTTCGGCCCGCACCAGGGCCTCCCAGACCAGCTCCTGGGCCTCCTTCGCGCTAAGATACTGCCCCTGGATGGGGCCCAGCCGGGCATAGAAGGCGGCGGGGAGCTTTTTGAATTCGTAGTAGAACCCCCCAGGCCCGTGCGACCAGCGCACAATCTCGTTTTCCCCGGCGTGGCCCTGGGCCTTTTCGCGGGCATACTCGCGCGCCAGCGACATCCCCTCTAGGTCGGGTAGCTCGCCGGTTTCCAGGCTTTGCAGAAGGAGGGGCTGGGGGTCTATCTCCAGGTTATGCGGCATGAATACCTCCGCGACGGGGCCATCTTTTTTCCCCGATATGGAGGGCGGCTATACCGCCGGTGAAGAGCTGGTAGCGGGTATCAAAGCCGGCCCGGTCCATCATGGCGGCCAGGGTGGGGGGGTCGGGGAAGTGCTCCACCGACTCCGGCAGGTAGCGGTAAGCCTGGGGGTTGCCGGAGACGAGGCCGCCGATGAGGGGCAGCAGGCGGGTGAAGTAGAGGCGGTAGAGCCGCCCCAGCCCGGTCTTGGGGGGCGGGGGGAACTCGAGGAGGCAGAGCCGCCCCCCAGGGGCCAGCACCCGGTGGAGCTCCTCCAGCGCTTTGGTGTGGTCGGCGAAGTTGCGGAAGCCGAAGGCGATGGTCACCGCTTCGAAGCGCCCGTCGGGGAAGGGCAGGGCCAGGGCGTCGGCTTCCAAGAAGAGGATATCCAGGCCTGCTTTTCGGGCCTTCTGGCGGGCGCGCTCGAGCATGGGCGGGGCAAAGTCGGCCCCCACCACCTCAACCTGGGGGGCCTGCCGCTTGAGCAGGAGCGCCACGTCGCCGGTACCGGTGGCCAGGTCGAGGACGCTTTGGGGGGCTTTTTCCAAGGCGGCCCTGACCAGGGCCTGGCGCCAGCGGCGGTCGATGCCTGCTGAAAGGATGCGGTTGAGCAGGTCGTAGCGGGGGGCAATCTCGGAGAACATCCGCCGCACAGCCTGGGCCTTCTCCTCGCGCGACACGGGGAGAGTCTAGCACGGCTGGGGCAGGTGGTATAGGTGCTAGTAGACGTCCTCGGGTTTTTTCTCCATCTTGCCGGTGAGCCAGTAGATGATCCGCTCGGAGATGTTTTCCAGGTGGTCGCCCAGGCGTTCGTAGCTGCGGGCCACCCGGCCTAGGGTGAGGGCTTTGGTGATGGTGCGGGGGTCCTCCATCATGTAGGTGAGCAGCTCGCGCGAGACCTCCTCATAAAGCCCGTCGATCTCGTCGTCGCGGCGGAAGACCTCCTTGGCCGCCTCCAGGTCGCGTTCGGCGATGGCCTTGGAGATGAGGTCCAGCATCAGGGTAAGCCGGCGGCCCATGTCGGGCAGGGTGATGTAGTTCTTGAGGGGGGGTTCCTTGGTCAGGATGACCACATCCTCGGCCACGTGGGCCGCATAGTCGCCGGCCCGCTCGAGGTCGGTCAGGGCCTTGATGATGGTGAAGGTGAAGCGCAGGTCAGAGGCCACCGGGGCCTGGCGGGCCATGATGGCGATGGCCTCTGACTCAATTTCCATCTCCAGGGCGTCCACCTGCTTGTCCTGGGCGATGACCTCCTGGGCGAGCCCGGAGTCTTGGTCGGCCAGGGCCTTGGCGCTTTTTTCCACCATCTCGCGCACTATCGAGATCATGCGGATGGTCTGTTCGGTGATGTGGCCTAGTTCGCGGTCGAGTCCTTCGCGCATAGCTTTCTCCTTAGTTTACACGGGCCTCGAGGTGGCCCGCTGCTGGCCTCGGCTTTCGGCCTGGAGGGGGAAGGTGAAGCCGAAGGCATTCCCCCCCTCCAAAGGCCGCCCGTAGGCCTGCCCTCCCCAGCTAGCGGCCAGCCGCCGCACCAGGGCCAGCCCCAGCCCCGTGCCCCGCACGTTGGCCGCGTGCACCCCGCGCTGGCCCGGTTGGAAGAGCCGCTCGAACTCCTTCAGCGGTTCCCCCTCGTTGCGGACCTCGAGCCGTATGCCCTCTGCGGTTTCCTCGCTCACCACCTGTATCTCCCTTCCGCTGCCGTACTTTAGCGCGTTGTCGAGCAGGTTGAGCAAAGCCTGGTAGACCGCATCGGGGTTGGCCCGCACCGTGTGGGGGGTTTGCCAGCGAATCCAGGCCGACTTCTCGGCCAAAAGGGGAGCTAGAAAGCGCTCGAGGCGGCCCTGCAGCTCCTCCAGCGCGAAGGTGCGCTCCAGGCCGGGGTGCTTGGTGAGGGGCAGGTCCTCCACCAGCCGGCGGAGCCGCTGGGTCTCCTGGTACAGAAGCTGCAGGGCCTCCTCGGCCTCTTCCCCCCTAAGCCCCCCCTGCAGGGCCTCCAGCAGCGAGAGCATCCCCGCCACAGGGGTGCGGAACTCGTGGGCCAGGACCCGGCTCGACTCCTCCAGCGCCTCCAGGCGGTTCTTCTCCTCGGTCTGGTCCCACAAAAGGAGGATGCCCGGCCGGGCCTTGATCCAAAGGGTGCGGCCCCGGCTTTCCACCGTGGCCTCTCCCCCCACGCGGCACAGCGCCTCCAGCTTGTGGTCGCGCAAGGCCAGCAGAAGCGGGCGGCCCACCACCTTTTCCCGCTCGACGCCCAGAAGGTGGGCGGCCACCGGGTTCAGGTAGACCACCCGGTTTTCCTGGAAGAGCAGCACCCCCTCCCGCGCCGCTTCCCAGGCGTTATGCAGGAGGGTGCCCAGCATACGCTATTCCTTGAAGCGGTAGCCCACCCCGCGCAGGGTTTCGAGGAAGCGGGGGTTCTTGGGGTCCTCGTTCAGCTTGTCGCGGAGCTGGGCCACATGCTGGTCCACCGTGCGCACGGTGCCCAAGAACTCCTGGCCCCAGACCCGTTCCAGGAGCTCCTCCCGGGTGTATACCCGCCCGGGGTGCCGGGCTAGGAAGGCCAGCAGGTCGAACTCGCGCCGGGTAAGCTCCAGGGGGTGGCCTTCTAGGAAGGCCTGGTGCCGCTCGAGGTCCAAGGAAAGCGCACCCCGCTCGATCCGCCCGCTCTTGCCCACCCGGCGCAGGAGGGCCTGCACCCGGGCGATGAGCTCAGGGGTGGAGAAGGGTTTGGTCAGGTAATCGTCGGCCCCGCGGTTCAGCCCCTCCACCCGGTCGTTCTCCCCGGCCCGGGCGGTGAGCATCAGCACCGGCAGGTGCTCGTAGCGCCCGTCCCGCCGGAGCCGCTCCAGGAGCCGGATGCCAGGCTCGTCCGGTAGCATCCAGTCCAGGATAACCAGGTCGGCCAGGGCCAGTTTTTCCCAGGCCTCGCCCACCGAGGCCGCCTCCAGCACCTGGTGACCGGCCTTGGAGAGTGAAAGCCGCAGGCCCATCCGCACGGAGGGCTCGTCCTCAACCAGGAGCAGCTTTGACATCAGCTACAGTCTAGCGCCGGCCCGGTCAACCCAGTGTCATGCCTCGCTCGGGTTGGTATGCTAGGCCTCCATGAGCCTGCCGCATCTGCCCCACCATCCGGGTTGGATAGAGGTGGTGGTCGGCCCCATGTTTTCGGGCAAGTCGGAGGAGCTCATCCGCCGGGTCAAGCGGGCCCTGTTTGCCCGCCAGCGGGTGATGGTCTTCAAGCCCCGCCTGGACGACCGCTACCACATCAGCGACGTTTTTAGCCACGATGGAAGGCGCGCTGAGGCCATTGCGGTGCGGGACTCGGCCGAGCTCAGGGCCCACCTGAGCGAGCCGCTGCCCGATGTGGTGGCGGTGGACGAGGCCCAGTTCTTCGACGCCGGCCTGGTGAAGCTGCTGCTGGGGCTGGCCGACCAGGGGGTGCGGGTCATCTGCGCCGGGCTGGACATGGACTTCCGTGGGGAGCCATTTGGCATCATGCCCGAGCTTTTGGCCCGGGCCGAGTACGTGCAGAAGCTCTTCGCGGTCTGCCCGGTATGCGGTGGCCCGGCCACCCGTACCCAGCGCTTTGTGAACGGCAAGCCCGCCCGCTACGACGACCCGGTGATCCAGGTAGGGGCGGCCGAGACCTACGAGCCCCGCTGCCGCCGCTGCCACGTGGTGGTGGCGCCGGAGGTGCAGGAGATTCTCTAGGTATGAAGAAGCTTTCCCGTACTGGCAAGGCCCTGGGCCGCAGCGAGGTGCAGAAGCTCTACCGCAGCAAGCGGGTGGACCTCGAGACCGCCGTGGGGATGGTGCGAAGCCACACCCGGGTCTACGTCTCAGGCAACGCCGCCACCCCCACCCCCCTCCTGGAGGCCCTGGCCGCCCGCAAGGACGAGCTGGAGGGGGTGGAGCTCGTGCATGTGCTCCAGCTCGGGCCGGACCCCTTTCTGTCCCCCGAGATGGAGGGGCATTTCCGCCGGCGCTCGCTTTTTGTGGGCCCCGCCGACCGCGAAGCGGTCAACAGCGGCCGGGCCGACTATGTGCCTATCTCGCTGCACCAGGTTCCCTGGCTCTTCAAACGGGGGGTGTTGCCGCTCGACTACGCCTTGGTCCAGGTCTCCCCCCCCGACGAGTTTGGCTTTGTGAGCCTGGGGGTGGAGGTTATCGCCACCAAGGCTGCCATCGAGACAGCCCGGCGGGTCATCGCCCTGGTCAACCGGCGGATGCCCCGCACCTTGGGGGATGCCTTCGTGCACATCTCGAAGTTTGCCGCTTTTGTGGAGGTGGAATTCCCTCTGCCCACCCTAGCCCGCGACCCCTACGGCGAGGTGGAGGCCCGCATCGGCCGGTATGTGGCCGACCTCATCGAGGATGGGGCCACCCTGCAGCTCGGCATCGGGGCCATTCCCGACGCGGTGCTGGCCCATCTTTCGGGCCGGCAGGACCTAGGCATTCACACCGAGATGATCTCGGACGGGGTGATGGAAGCGCTGGAGCGGGGCATCGTCACCGGCCAGCGCAAGACCCTCTTACCGGGCAAGGTGGTGGGGACTTTCGTGCTGGGTTCTGAGCGGCTTTACCGCTTTGTGCACAATAACCCCCTTTTTGAGATGCGCCCTGCCGATTGGGTGAACGACCCCTTCGTAATCGCCCGCAACGAGCGGATGGTGGCCGTCAACTCGGCCCTGGAGGTGGACCTCACCGGCCAGGTCTGCGCCGATTCGCTGGGTATTCGGATCTACTCCGGCTTCGGGGGCCAGCTCGACTTCATCCGAGGGGCCGCCGCCAGCCGCGGGGGTAAGCCCATCATCGCCCTGCCCAGCACCGGCAAGGGGGGCAGCCTGAGCCGGATCGTGCCCATGCTCAAGCCGGGGGCAGGGGTGGTGACCACCCGGGCCGACGTGCACTACGTGGTGACCGAGTACGGGGTGGCCGAGCTTTTCGGCAAGAGCCTGCGCGAGCGGGCCCAGGCCCTCATCCAGATTGCCCATCCCAGCTACCGCGAGGCCCTGAGCCAGGCAGCCTTCGAGCGGGGGCTTTTACCCCGGGGCTACCCGGGGTTTGGGCCTACGGCTCGAGGATGACCTTTCCCGTGTTTCTTCGGCTCAGCATGAACTCGAAGGCCCGAGCGGCCTCCTCCAGCCGGAAGCGCTCCCCCACCACCGGGCGGATCTGGCCCGAGCTTATGAGCGGGGTGAGGAAGGCCTGGGCGGCCTGCAGGGCCGCAGGGTCGTTCAGGAAAGGGGTGAGCCAGACCCCGATCACGCTTTGGTTGCCCTTCATGAGCTCCACCGGGCGCATCTGGGCCAGGGTGCGGGAGGCCGAGCCGATCACCAGCAGCCGGCCCCGGTAGGCCAGCATCTTGAGGCTTTGGGCGAAGCCGTCCCCGCCCACCACCTCCATCAGGATGTCGACCCCATGGCCCCCGGTGGCCTCCCGGACGGCCCTGACCAGGTCGTCCTGGGTGCTGAGGAGGGTAACCTCGGCCCCCAGGCGGCGGCACAGGGCCAGCTTTTCCTCCTGGCTGGCCAGGGCCACCACCCGCAGGCCCAGGGCCCGGGCCACCTGGATGGCCGCGGTGCCCAGGGCTCCGGCGGCAGCCTGGATGAGCACCCACTCCCCGGGCCGGGCTTGGCCCTGGGTCACCAGGGCGAAGTAGGCGGTGAAGTAGGAGACGGGGAAGGCGGCGGCCTCGTAAGGGCTCATCTGGGAGGGGACAGCCAGGACCGAACGGGCGGGGGCCAGGGCGTACTCGGCGAAGGCCCCACCCCCTACCAAAGCGGCCACCCGCTGGCCCACCCTGAGGCCTTCCACCCCCTCGCCCAGGGCCTCGACCACCCCGGCCAGCTCCATGCCGGGCACGGTGGGGTATCGGGTGCGCACCAGGTATTCTCCGGCCACGTAAAGAATGTCGGCGAAATTGAGCCCGGCTGCCTCCACCCGCACCCGCACCTGTCCCGGGCCGGGCTCGGGTTTGGGCAGATCGACAAGCTGGAGCACCTCAGGGCCGCCGGCTCTCTCAACCAGTATGGCTTTCACGGGCCCAAGTTTACCGCGAAAGCAAGCAGCGGGTTCTAGAGCTCCCAAGGGAGGTGCTCGAGACGGTGGCGCTGGGGGGAACCATAGACCAGCACCACTTCCAGCCGCATCGGGAGGTCGTCGCGGCCCAGCAGGTACAAAGCTGAGCGGTAAACCCGCTGGTACTTGGCGGGGGTCAGGGCCTCCAGGGGTGAACCAAAGCTCTGGCCGCGGCGCTGCTTGACCTCTACCGCCACGTAGACCCCCCCGTCTTGCATCCACAGATCGACCTCGCCGTAGGGGGTGCGGCGGTTTTTTCCCAGCAGCCGATAGCCTTTGTCCTGCAGGTACCGGCAGGCCAGCGCCTCGGCCCAGCCCCCCCTCATAGGGGGGTCTCCAGCACAGTTTCGCCGTTTACCACCACCCGCATCACCGCATTGCCGCGTACCACGACCTCCTGGCTGAAGCTCCAGGGCTGCTCTACAGGCCCCTCAAAGACCGTGTTGATCAGCACCTCGTCCTGAACGGTAATTACCACCACCGCGTTGGGGATGTTCTCCGGCAGGGTATAGCTCACCACCACCCGGCGCTCCTGGGGGCCGGAGGGGGCGCTCTGTTCCGGGCTGGGGGCGGGTGGGGGGGGCTCGGGGGCGCTCAGGCGGGGCGGCGGGAAAGGCGAGGCTTTGGGAGTAGCAGCGGCCGGTTGGGCGGCTACAATGATGCGCACCGGGGCTTCGCGTGGCAGCGTTACTCCAGGGCCCGGCTCCTGCCCGATGACGCGGCCCTCGGGGGCCCCTGAGGGCACCCGCACCACCTGGGGAGAAAGTTCGGCCACCATCAGGATGTAGCGGGCCTGCTCTTCGGTGAGGTCGCTCAGGTCGGGTACCAGGGTCTCGCGGGGAGCGGGCCGGGTGCCGCTGGAGACCAGGAGCCTCACCCCCTCTCCCGGGCGCAGGGGCTGGCCCTCCCGGGGGATGCTGGTGAGCACGGTATCGGCGGTGTTGCCGCTGGCGATGCGGGTAACGCCGGCTATGCGGTAGCCGGCGGCCTCGAGGGCCCGCCGGGCATCCTCCAGCGAGCGGCCGCTGACGGTGGGGACGGTGCCCAGCCGGGGTTTGTTGAGGACCAGCTCGAGCCGCCGCCCCGGTTTGACTCGGGTGCCCGGGTTGGGGTCTTGCTCCAGGATCTGGTCCTCGGGCCGGGAGACGTCGCTGCCCTCGGTAAACTCGACCTTAAGGCCAAAGCCCCGTACGGCTTCCAGCGCCTCTCGGGGGGTTTTGCCCACCAGGTCGGGTAGCACGTACTCAGGGGGGTTCAGGTAGCGCTGCGCGGCCTCTGTGAGGGCCAGGCTGCCGAGGAGCAGCATCAGCAGGCCTGGCAGCCAGCCGGGCCAGCCTCGCCGGGGGGACGGGGGTCTCGGGGGCATGGGTTTTTCGGGTTGGGGGGAGGGAGGGGGCTCGGCCCGTGGGGGCGGGGCCACCTGGGGGCGCAGGCGCACCACCAGGGGCCGCCCGTTCTCCTCGGTGGCCTCGAGGTCCTCCTCGCGGTAGCCGAAAGGCTCGAGAAGCTCCAGCAGGGGCTTAATGCGGCGGGGGCGGTGGTGCGCTTTGGGTTCAGGCCAGAAGACGTAGTACCGGCCAGGGTTGGCCGAGACCACCACCCCCTCGAGCAGGAATCCCTGGGCCATGAGCCGGCGCACCGCGTTTTTGTAGCGGTGGAAGGCGGCACGGGCCTCGGGGGTGTGCACCTCGAACCAGTAAAGCCACCCCACCTGTCCTTCCGGGGTTGCCACCCGGAAGCCTTGCACGAAGCCCTGGGGGGGCTCCTCGCCTAGAACGGTGAACCTCTCATCCAGTACGGGCACCACCCGCGATTATACAGGCCCCTAGTACTCGGCCAGGTACTGCTCCAGCTCCCACTGGTGCACAGCGGTCCGGTACGAACCCCACTCCACCCGCTTGGCCTGGAGGAAGTCCTTGTAGACCCGGTCCCCCAGGGCCTCGCGCACCACCCGGTTTTTCTGCAGCGCCTCCAGGGCCTCGCGCAGGGTGCCGGGCATCTCGCTCACCCGGTACTTGCGCCGGTCGCGCACCGAGAGGTCGTAGACATCGCGCTCGATGGGTGGGGGTGGGGTTAGACGGTTTTCCAGGCCGTAGAGCCCCGCGGCCAGGATGACCGCCAGGGCCAGGTAGGGGTTGCAGGCCGGGTCGGGCAGGCGGAACTCGGCGCGGGTGCTTGGGCCCCGCCGCTTGGGGATCCGGATCATGGCGTTGCGGTGGGAGACCGACCAGGCCACCATGGTGGGGGCCTCGTAGCCCGGGGTCAGGCGCTTGTAGGAGTTGACCAGGGGGTTGGTGATGGCCGCCAGGCCCTCGGCCTGCTCAAAGAGCCCGGCGATGAACTGCAAGGCGGTGGGGGAGAGCTGGTGGGGCCAGGCCTCGAGCGACCCCCTGGGCTCGAAGAAGGCGTTCTCGCCTCCTTTGAAGAGCGACAGGTGGAAGTGCAACCCCGAGCCGTTGATGCCAGCGATAGGTTTGGGCATGAAGGTGGCGTGCAGGCCGTGGTGGATGGCCACCCGCTTGGCCACAAACTTGAAGGTGGCGAGGAAGTCGGCAGCCTCCAGGGCGTGGGTGTGCTTGAGGTCTATCTCGTGCTGACCGGGCGCCCCTTCGTGGTGGGCGGCCTCGACGGGCAGACCCATCCGGTGGAGGATGTCCACCATGGCCCGCCGGGCCACCTCGCCTCTGTCGGTGGGGGCCAGGTCGAAGTAGCCCGCCCGGTCGGGGGTGTGGATGGTGGGGTTGCCCTCGGGGCTGCGGGTGAAGAGGAAAAACTCCACCTCGCTGCCCACGTACAGGTTGTCGAACCCCCTGTTCTGGAGCCGTTCGATCTGCCGCTTGAGCACCTGGCGGGGGTCCCCCTCGAAGGGCTTGCCGTCGGGGTAGGCGATGTCGCAGATGAGGCGGGCGATGGGCCCCTGGGGGGAGGGCTCGAGGTCCTCGGGGTAGACCACGAAGGTGTTGTAGTCGGGCCGGAGGAGCATGTCCGACTCTTCCTCGCTTCGCCCAAAGCCCTCGATGGAGGAGCCGTCAAAGACGATCTCCCCGTCCAGGGCCTTCTCGAACTGGTTGGCGGGCAGCTCAACCACCTTGTTGAGGCCCAGGATGTCGGTGAACTGGAGCCTGAGAAAGCGGACCCGCCGGTCCTTGAGTTCCTGCAGAATGTCCTGTTTACTCCTTGCCATGCCCCCTAAGGATATCAGCGCTGCACCATTCGGTAGACCGTGCCCCGATAGTCCACCACGTAAAGCTCGCCCTCTGCGTCCTCACCGAAGGAGCTGATGTTGAGCTCGGTCTTTAGGACTTCCCGGCTTTGCCAGCGCCCTCCCTGGGGGGTGGCGGCCCAGATGCGCCCGCTCACGAAGTCGCCGTAGAAGTAGGCCCCGCGGAAGGCTGGCATGGCCTGTCCCCGGTAGCGGTAGCCGCCCGTAATGGACCGGCCCTGGTCGTGGGTGTAGGTGAGCACCGGCATCACCAACCCCTCCCGGTTGCAGTTTTGCGGGGGGTTGTAACAGCGGTCCCCCTCCATGATGCGCCAGCCGTAGTTCTCGCCCCCCCGGCTGCTGGCAGGCTGGAGGTTCACCTCCTCCACCGCGTTCTGCCCCACGTCGGCCACCCACAGGTCGCCCGTTTCTCGGTCGAAGCTAAAGCGCCAGGGATTGCGCCAGCCGTAGGACCAGATCTCCGAACGCCGTCCGCCTAGCACCGGGTTGTCGGGGGGGATGGCGTAGGGCCGGTTCCCCTCGCTGCGGTTCACGTCGATCCGCAAAATCTTGCCCAGGAGCGTATCAAGCCGCTGGCCGGCATTCAGGGGGTCGCCCGCAGCCCCTCCATCCCCCATGCCGATGTAGAGCATGCCGTCGGGGCCAAAGGCGATCATGCCGCCGTTGTGGTTGGCATAGGGCTGCTCGACGGTAAGGATGACCTGGGCCGAGGCGGGGTCGGCTCGGTTGCCGCTGGCCCGGTAGCGGGCGATGGTGGTGTGGCCGCTGCGGTTGGTGTAGTTGACGAAGAAGAGGCCGTTTTGGCGGAAATTGGGGTGGAAGGCCAGGCCCAAAAGCCCCCGCTCGCCGCAGCAGGAGACCAGGCTCGAGATGTCCAAAAACGGCTCGGGCAGGAGCCGCCCCTCCTGCAGGATGCGGATGGTACCCCCCTGCTCCACGATGAAAAGCCGCCCGCTGCCATCAGGGGCGTAGGTCAGGTAGAGGGGGCGGGTCAGGTTGGTGGCGATGGGAACGAGCTGCAGGCTTTGGGCCGAGGCCAGGCTTATGGCGAGGAGCGCGAGGTGAGCAAGCGGTCGCATGGGTTCAGTCTAGCTGGAGTTTTTTTGAGGCCGATGTGGGCTTAATATGGGAACATGTCCGAGAGCAGCGAGAAGCACCGGGAGATTGCCCGAGCCCGGGGACCGGTGCGGGTGGCGATTGTGACGGTTTCCGACACCCGCACCCCCGAGACCGATACCAACTACCACTACCTCAGGCCCGAGATAGAGGCCCTGGGCCACCAGGTGGTGGGCTACCGCATCATCAAGGACGAGCCCGACCTGGTGGACATGGCCCTCGAGGAGATGGTGCAGCTCGGGGCCCAGGTCATCCTCTTCAACGGTGGGACCGGGATTGCCCCCCGCGACACCACCTACGATGTGCTGGTGCGCAAGATTGAGAAGCCCATGCCCGGCTTCGGTGAGCTTTTCCGGATGCTCTCCTACCAGGAGGTGGGGGCCGCGGCCATGCTATCGCGGGCCATTGCCGGCACCTACCGCCGCCGGGTGGTAATCTCCACCCCCGGTTCGCCCAACGCCGTGCAGGTGGCCTGGACCAGGCTCATCAAGCCCGAGCTCGAGCACCTGGCCTGGGAGGTGGCCCGCTAATTTAGGCCTTGGAGCCGTCGAAGGGCTCGGGAATGGCCCCGTAGGTTTCCTCGTAGCGCTGGATGTTCTCGGCCAGGCTGCGCAGCAGGGCCTTGGCATGCTGGGGGCTGGTGATGATCCGGCTGGTAACCAGCGCCACCATCTGGCCCTGGGTCCCCGGTTGCATCAGGGCAAAGTCCAGGTAGAACTCGTTTTTCTGGTGGGAGAAGATGGCAAAGTTGGCGTATTTGCCTAGCGCGGTCTCGCGGTCGATGTCTATGCGTAGCTCGGGTACCTGAACCTCACTCACTTGAGAGCCTCCTTGAGGCGCGGAACGCTTTTCTTTAGCTGGAAGCGCACCCGGCCCAGGCTTTGCACCGAGTCCATGAGCACCACCAGCAGGTATCCCGCCTCGAGCGGGACCAGCAAGACCGGTCCCTCGGGGTACTCTACCATGACCTCCTCCACCTCACCGCGTCCCAGCTCCTGCGATAGGGCCCGGGCCGAGGCCAGCGCGGTGGAGGCAGCCCCCCCCAGAAAGTCCAGGTCCGGGGCCTGCTCGGCCCGGGTGCTCTCTACCACGAAGCCGTCCTCCGCCACCAGGGCCGAGGCCAGCACCCCTTTGGTCACCTGCAGCTCACCCAGCACTTCCTGCACCATACATCTCCTACAAAGACTGCGCCAGACGCAGAGCCAGCCGGGAGAGCTCCTGCCCGATGCTTTTCCGGTCGCTGCCTTTCTCCACCACCGCGCCCAGGCAGTACCCTTTGAAGACCACGGCCAGCACCTCGCGCTGCTCGGTGGCCAGGGTGAAGCGCCTCAGCTCCCCCCCCAGGCTGCGGGCCAGCACCCGGCTGGCCTGGGCCAAAGCGGCCAGCTCGGCGGCCAACAGCTCGGGCTCCGGGGTTTCCTTGCCCACGCTCTCGATGACCAGGCCATCCTGGCTGGCCAGCACGGCCTGGCGCACCCCTGCCAGCGATAGGCTCTCCAGCAATCCTGAAACTTGCCCCTCGAGTCCCATAGCCTCCGGGGTCTAGCCTAGCACAGCTTTCGGCTTTCGATGGCGTAAAACAACTCCTGGCGCGTTAGCTGGAGGAGCCCGCCGGGGTCAGGGGGGCGGAGGGCTTGGCCCCTGGGGCCATGATCATGTTCATGTCGCGGCCCAGAAGCTCCGGCCGCACCTCCACGAAGCCTATGCCCTCCAGGTCTTTTGCAATGCGCTCCAGCAGCTTATAGCCCAGTTCCTGGTGGGCCAGTTCGCGCCCCCGGAACATGATGGTGACCTTGACTTTGTGGCCTTCCTCGAGGAAGCGCCGAATGTGGGAGAGCTTGGTATTGTAATCGTGGGCCTCAATCTTAGGGCGCAGCTTCATGCTCTTGAGCTCGGTGCGCTTGGCCTTCTTGCGGGCCTCCTTTTCGGCCTGCTGCTGCTCGTAGCGCCACTTGCCGTAGTCCAAGAGCCGGGCCACCGGCGGCACCGAGTTGGGCGAGACCAGGACCAGGTCGTAGTCCCGCTCCCGCGCCAGGCGCAGGGCCTCGCGGGTGTCCACGATGCCCACCTGGGCTCCGTTCTCGTCGATCAGGCGAACCTGACGCACCCGAATCCGTTCGTTTACCGGTACATCTTTGATAGCTTCACCTCCGCAGGCACAGGCCTACGCCCTGAGTGTACACAAAAAGTTTTTCGCGGGTCTAGCCTGGGGGGAAGACCCGCAGGGGCCTAATAGGAGCCAGCCGCACCACCTCGCCCACCCGCGCCTCGAGCCGCACGATGGCCTCCTGGGCCCCCAGCGCCACCCGGCATAGCCGCTCGCCCCGTCCGCCGGCCATCGCCAGCACCCGGGCCGGGCATCCCTCTGGGCTGGGCCTGAGCTCCTCGTAGCGGAAGGCCAGCAGCCCGGGGCCCTCCTCTACCCCCTCCACCGGCCAGGCCGCCCCGTCTATGTGCACCCTTCCTCCCCGCACCTCCACCGGGAGAAGGTTGAGCCGCCCGAAGGCGCGGGCTGCGGCCAGGCTTTGGGGCCGGGCGTAGACCTCGGCTGGAGGGCCTACCTGCACGATTCGCCCGTGCTCCATAATCGCCACCCGGTCGGCCACGGTCAGGGCCTCGTCGGGGTCGTGGGTCACGTGGAGGGCGCCTATGCCCTCAGACCTCAAGAGGGTGGCCACCTCGAGCCTGAGCTCCTCCCGCAGCACCGGGTCCAGGGCCGAGTAGGGCTCGTCCAAAAGCAGCATTCGGGGCCGGGCGGCCAGGGCCCGGGCCAGGGCCACCCGCTGCTTCTGCCCGCCCGAGAGCTGGTGGGGTCTGCGGGCCTCGAGGCCCGCAAGCCCCACCCGCCCCAAAAGCTCGAGGGCCGCCTTCCGGTCGGGCTTTTTCGTTACCAGCAGCAGGTGCTCCAAGGCGCTCAGGTGGGGCCAGAGGGCCAGGTCCTGAAACACATAGGCCAGGCCGCGCCGCTCCGGGGTCCACTCGGTGACATCCTCACCGGCCAGGTAGACCCGCCCCGCATCGGGCCTGAGGAGGCCCGCCACCAGGTTCAAAAGAGTGGTCTTGCCCGAACCCGAGGCCCCCAGCAGGGCCAGGATCTCCCCGGCCTCCAGTTCCAAAGAAGCCCTGAAGACCCCGGTCCGGCCAAAGCTTTTGCTGAGATTCTCGAGCCGCAGCATACCCCTAGACCCCCACCCCCCGGCGCGGCACCCAGAGCAGCAGGAGCGAGAGGGCCATCAGCATGAGGCCGATGGCGGCCGCCTCGCGGAAGAGCCCCCCGTTCAGGGCCGAGAGCACCGCCACCCCCAGCGTCTCGGCCCCGGGCGCGTAGAGCAGGGCCGAGAGGGTGAGCTCGGCCAGGGCCAGCGGCAGCACCAGGAACACCCCTGCTGCCAGGTAGGGCCCGAGCAGGGGGTAGCCAATCCGGCCCCAGGCCCTGTACGCCCCCAGGCCGAAGAGCCTTCCCACCCCCACCAGCCGGGCCACCCCGCCCTCGAGGCCGGCCTCCACTGCCCGCAGCATCAGCGCGGCGAAGTTCAGAAGGTAGGCCAGAAGGAGCATCGCGGGGGTGGCGTAGAGCGGCGTGGGGGCCAGCAACAAAATGAGCCCCAGGGCCAGAAGGGTTCCTGGGAGCAGGTAGTGGGGGTCCAGGAACTGGCGCACCCGCCGCAGGTGGGCCGGCCAGGGGGCCAGCCAGAGGGCCAGAAGCAGCAGAAGCCCGGTGGTCAGAAGGGCCAGCCCCACCGAGTTCACCAGCCCCTGCCGCACCAGCGGCAGGGCCAGGGCGCTGGCGAAGGCGGGCTCGAGGTTCCCGGTAAAGGGGTTGAAAAGCGCCCGGCGCAGAAGACCCAGGAGCGGAAAGCCCACCGCCACCAGCGCGAAGAGCACGAACCCCAGCCGGGCCACCCCCCCCAGGGCCGCCCGCAGGGGCCTCGGGGCCACCTCGCCCACCGGCTGGGCGTAGAGGAGCAGGGCCGGCAGGGCCAGAAGCCCGAGCAGAAGCCCCACCGCTGCTGCCTCGCCCAGGGGGTCGGGGCTGGCCGGGGAGAAAAGCCGGGCGTAGGCCAGCGTGGGCAGGGTGTAGACCTGGGCCGGTAGCCCCAGCACCGCCGGGACCCCGAAGTTGCCCAGCAGGGTCAGGTAGAGCGCTCCGAAAGCCGCGGCCAAAGCCGGCAGCAGGGGAGGCAGCAGAGCCCTGAGCCGGCGCCAGCCCCTCACCCCGTGCACCTCGCAGGCCAGCAGCAGGGGGGCCAGCTTGGACTCCAGCGTTGGCCGCAGAAGCAGGTAGGCCACGGGGGCGTAGTGGGCGGTCCAGGCCAGCAGGATGCCGCCTGTGCCGTAGGGCCTCACCCCCACCATCTCCAGCCCGTACAGGAAGCCCAGCGCCCCCACGAAGGGCGGGACCAGATAGGCCGGCAGGAGCAGGGCCTCCCAGGCAGGGGCGAGCCGGGCGCGGAAGGCCAGCCAGGCCAGGGTACCCCCTACCAGAAGGCAGAGCAGGCTCCCCAAAAGCGCAAGCCACAGGGAGACGCCGGCCAGGTCGAGCACCCGCGGCAGCAGGTCCAGATTGTTCAGCCCCCGCTGGGCCAAAGCCAGCAGGGGCAGGGCCAGCCCGAGCAAAAGGAAAAGCCAGAAGAGAAGGGCGGCCAGGCGGCGCATCAGGCTGCTTCGTAAAGCCGGCGGTGCACCCAGGGCGAGCCCCGAAGCCCGTACAACGACTTGGCTGCCGCGAGCACCGCCAGGTCCACCAGCGGCTCTATCAGGACAACCAGCAGGTAGGCCCCGGCGAAAGCGCCGATCTGGGCCAGGTTTTCCGCGCCGAAGCCGTGGCCGTAAAGGGCCCAGAAGGCCACCCAGGCCACGATGCCCCCCTGGTAGGCGACCGAAAGCCCGAGCACCTGCCTATACCCCAGGTGAACATAGGGGGTGTTGGGGGGGATGATGCGCCGCGCCAGAAGGTGCACGGCGAAGAGCGGGGCCAGCAGGGTGGTGACGTTCATCCAGTATTGGGGCAGGTCGGTGGGGGAAAAGAGGAGCCCCTGGACCCAAAGCCCCAGCGCCAGACCGAGGGCCGCGGGGCCCAGGCCGAAGAGCAGGTAGAAGGTGGTGCCCAGGATAAGGTGCACCTCCGAGACGCCCACGGCAGGGTGGGGCAGCACCTCAAAGCAGACCAGCGTTCCCAGCGTCGCGAGCAGGCCGCGCAGGGCCAAAGGGCCCGCCCCATGGGCGCGCAGGTGGTGGGCTGCGGCCCCAAGGGCCACCCCCAGGACCGCTGCCCCTGTACCGTAGCTCAGGTATAGCTTGGCTCCCTGAACAACCCCAGGCTCGATGTGCATTGAGACCTCCCGGCCACGACTCTACCCAGGCCCTCGCCCTCCCCGCAAGGCTAGCGCAGGTTGAAAAGGGCGTTGAACTGGTTGAAAAGGGCCTGCCGGTTGGCCTGGATGTAGTCCGCGTCCGAAGGGATGGCCAGGATCTCCCCGCTCACCCCTGCCGGGCGCGGGGCCGAGGCCACCACCGGCACGTACCCCTGCTGGGCGAAGAGGGCCTGGGCCTCGGGGGAGAGCAGAAAGCGCACGAAGCGCTCGGCCAGGGCGGGGTTCTTGCTGGTAGAGAGCACGCCGATGGGGGTGGGCACCAGGATGGCCCCGTCCCGCGGGTAGATCACCTTGAGAGGAGCCCCCTGCCGGATGAGCTCGCGGATGCCGTAGTCCACGATGATGGCCAGCCCATACTGCCCCTCGGCCAGCTTCTGCTGTAGCACCGGGTTGGACTGCTCTATGCGCATCCCGTTGCGCTGGAGCTGTTCGAAGAAGCCGAAGCCAAAGCGCTGGGTGAAGGTGCCAAGGGTGGAGAGGGCGGCCCCCGAGAAGTTGGGGTTGGGCATGCCGATTAGGTCCTTGTAGATGGGCTTGAGCAGGTCGCGCCAGTACTCCGGCTCGGGCAGGTTGGCGAGGCGGCGGGTGTTGACGGCGATGCAGTTGTAAAGCAGGCGCACCTCGTAGTAAAGCCCCCCCTGGTAGGCGAAGCGGGCGGGGTAGCCCGGGGTGGTGAGCCGGAGGCGGCGCAGCCGGTTGGCTGCGGCCAGCTCCCGGAAGTAGGTCTCGTCGGCCACCCACAGCAGGTCGGGCTGGGGGTTGCCGGCCTCGAACTCGGCCCTGAGCTTGGCCAGCACCTCCCCGGTGCCGCTGCGGAAGACCTGCACGTTCACCCCGGGGTTGCTCCGCCTGAAAAGCTCGATCATGGGGTTGACGTTGGGGAGGACCTCCGAGGTGTAGAGGGTCAGGGTCTGGGCCAGGGCCGCCCCTAGGGCTATTGGCAGGGAGAACCAGAATGCGCGCATGGCTACCTCCACCATTGAGGATTTTTCTCAGCCGTCAGCCGGGCGTCAGGCCGCCCCGGCGATCATGCGGTGGTCCTTGAGCTCGATTCCGCTCAGGCCGTGTTTGGCGCAGAGCTTCTCCAGGTTTTTCTTCCGCTCGGCCAGCCGGGCGGCGTAGGACATGTTGGCCCCGTGGATGCTCACCGCCACGCCCCGGCCCGGCAGCGGGATTAGGGGGTAGCCGGCCTGCGTGACCCGCAGGTACCAGTCCCAGTCCCAGTAGTCGGCCATCTCGGGGTCGAAGGGGCCCAGCTCCTCGTGCAGGCCCCGGGGGTAGGCCACCCCCGAGGCCAGGAGCAGGTTGTCGCGGCGCAGCGACTCCGGGGTGGCCTGGGAGTCGAAGGGGATGCGCTTTAGCTCGAGCCCGTCCCGCTCGTAGACCAGATACCCCCCCCGGTAGACCAGGCCCTTCTCCTTTCTAAGAGCGCGCACCACCCGGTGCAGATGGGTGGGGTCCTGCCACCAGTCGTCGTCGTCCAGGAGGGCGATGACCTGGCCTGTGGCCCGGGCCAGACCGGCGTTGCGGGCCTCCACCTGGCCCCTGCCCGGGTTACGCACCGCCACAATCCGGGGGTCGCAAAGACCCTGGGCGGCCTCCAGGCCCGAGCCGTCGCCGTCGTCTACCACCACCGCTTCCCAGTCGGGGTAGAGCTGAAGTTGCAAGGAGCGCAAAGCCCGCTGCAGCAGCCTGGGGCGGTTGTGGGTGGGGATGATTACGCTGACCATTCTCAGTTTTTCAAAACATTAAAATGGCCCTGTCAGCAGAGATTGGTACCTTCCCTGACATTTCCATGACCTGCCTGACGCCGGCCTGATGCTTTCCTGGCAGGCTAGGCTCGAGGTGCACTGATGCGAATCCTGGTAACCAACGACGACGGCATCTACAGCCCCGGCCTGCGGGCCCTGGCCGAGGTGGCCACCGCCTACGGCGAGGTACGGGTGGTGGCCCCCGATGTGGAGCAGTCGGCCACCAGCCACGCCATCACCATCCTGCGCCCCCTGCACTACCGAAGCGTGCCCCTGGGGGGCCTCGAGGCCTACCGGGTCAACGGGACCCCGGCCGACTGCGTGGCCCTGGGCACCCACCACTGGGAGCAGGTAGACCTGGTGCTCTCGGGCATTAACCTGGGCTCCAACCTGGGCCACGAGATCTGGCACTCGGGCACCGTGGCGGCGGCCAAGCAGGCTGCGCTCCTGGGGATACCGGCGGTGGCCTTCAGCACCCCCCTCAACGGCCGGGCGCCCGACTTTGAGCTGCTCAAACCCTGGGTGGGCCGGGTGCTGGAGGCCCTGCTGCGCGAGCCCAAGCCTTTCCTCATCAACGTGAACCTTCCCCAAAGGCCCAAGGGCATCCTCTGGACCCGCCAGTCGGTGCGCCGCTACAACGGCCGGGTGGTGCCGGGGGTGGACCCCATGGGCCGGGAGCACTTCTGGTTTGTAGCCGAACCCGACCATGAGCCCGAGGAGGGCACCGACCGCTGGGCGGTGAACCACCACTTCATCGCCCTCACCCCCCTTCGGCTCGACCTGACCGACGAGGACCGGCTGGCCAAAACCTTCCAGCTCGCGGCCCTGGCGGACTAGGGGTCTATACGCTGAACAGGATGTGGAGCACGTCCCCGTCCTGCACCACGTACTCCTTGCCCTCGGTGCGCACCCAGCCCCGCTCCTTGCCTTGGGCCCAGCCCCCCGCTTCCACCAGCCGGTGCCACTCGATGACCTCGGCCCGGATGAAGCCCCGCTCGAGGTCCGTGTGAATCTCCCCTGCGGCCTCCGGGGCCCGGGTGCCCCGGCGGATGGTCCAGGCCCGCACCTCCTTCTCCCCTGCGGTGAAGAAGGTGAGCAGGCCCAGGGTGCGGTAGGCCACCCGCACCAACCGGCTGAGGCCGGACTCCGCCAGCCCCAGGCTCCTGCGGTACGCCTCGGCCTCCTCCTCGTCTAGCTCGGCCAGCTCGGCCTCAATCTGGGCCGAGACCACCACCACAGGGGCTCCTTCCCGCTCGGCCGCCGCCCGCACCCGGGCCACGTGGGGGTTCCGCGCCCCGTCGGGCAGGTCCGACTCGGCCACGTTGCAGACGTAGATCACCGGCTTGTAGGTGAGAAGGCCCATCTCGCGGGCTGCGCGGGCCAGCAGCTCGGGCTCGGCGGCGGAATAGGTGCGGGCCGGCTGGTTTTGCGATAGGTGGTCGAGCAGAGGCTCCAACACCTCCAGCAGGGCCCGGTCTTCCTTGCTGGCCTTGGCGCTTTTGCGCAGCTTTTCCAGCCGCCGCTCCAGGGTTTCCAGGTCGGCCAGGGCCAGCTCGGTGTGGATGGTCTCGAGGTCGGCCAGGGGGTCCACCCGGCCGGCCACGTGCACCACCTGGGGGTCTTCGAAGCAGCGCACCACGTGGGCGATGGCCGCCACCTCGCGGATGTGGGCCAGGAACTGGTTCCCAAGCCCCTCGCCCTTGTGCGCCCCCTTAACCAGGCCAGCGATGTCCACGAACTCCACGTGGGTGGGCACTATGGGGGGGGTTCGCTCACCCCTGGTGAAGATTTTTTGCAGGGCCTGGAGCCGCTCATCCGGCACCGCCACCACCCCTACGTTTTTGTCGATGGTGGCAAAGGGGTAGTTGGCTGCCAGGGCCCCCGCGCGGGTGATGGCGTTGAACAGGGTAGACTTGCCCACATTGGGCAGACCGACGATACCGACGCCTAAGGATGCCATGGTTCCTCTTCGGGCTCGGGGCCTCCTTGACGCCCGCCAAGCCCGGCCCTACAATACACTGTGCTCTGCGGTGAGCGTAGCTCAGCCGGTTAGAGCACCGGTCTGTGGAACCGGGGGTCGTGGGTTCAAGTCCCATCGCTCACCCCAAGACGGGGCTGGAAGCCCCGCTTGCGCGGATGGTGGAATTGGTAGACACGCAAGACTTAGGATCTTGTACCGCAAGGTGTGGGGGTTCAAGTCCCCCTCCGCGCACCAGAGGCCCCGGGGAAACCCGGGGTTTTTTACGGGGGCACGAGCGGTGTAGACTATGGGCTTGGCGACCCTAGAGGTCGGGCTCGAGGTGTGTCGTGGCTGAAATTCTAGAACGTGAGGGATACCGCTTCCGGGTCAGGGTCGAGGTGCCGGCCCCCCGGGTAGAGCAGGCCTACCAGGCCCTTTTGCAAAGCTACGCCGGCCGGCTGCACCTGCCGGGGTTCCGCCCAGGGAAAGCACCGGCCAAGGTGGTGGAGGCCCGAATCGGGCGGGCCTCGCTTCTGGAAGAGGTCAAGGAGCGGCTGCGGGAGGAGACCTTTCCCGAAGCCGCGCGGGAACTCTCGCTTTTGCCGGTAGGGGTGCGGGTGCTGGAGGAGCACCTGAACCCGGGCGAGGCCTACGTCTACACCCTAGAGGTGGAGAACTACCCCGAGGCAAAGCTGCCTGCCTGGCGCGGCTTCAAGATTGAGGTCGAGACCCCCCAGGTAAGCGAGGAGGTGCTCAGCCGGGCTTTGGAAGAGCTGCGCGAGCGCTACGCCGAGCTGGTGGCGGTGGATCGGGGGGTGGAGGCCAAGGACCACGTGATCGTGGAGACCGAGGACGGCAGCCGCTTCCCCATCATCATGGAGAACGCCCAGCCCCACGTGCGGGAGGCCCTTTTGGGCAAGCAGGCAGGCGACGAGGTGATGGTGCCGGTCAAGGACGGCGATAGGGTGGTGCGGGAGGTCAGAACCAAGATCCTGGAGGTCAAGGCGCTGGAACTACCTCCCCTGGACGATGAGTTCGCCAAGACCGTGGGCGAGGACAGCCTGGAGGCCCTCACCCAAAAAGTGCGCCAGAGCCTGGAGGACCGCTTTGCCCGGGAGGCCCGGCGGGCGCGGGCCAACCAGCTTTTGGAGAAGCTGGCTGAGGGGCTGGAGGTGGAGATACCCCCCTCGATGCAGGCCCGGGAGGAGCAGCAGGTGCTGGAGGAGCTGGCCAGGGAGTTCCGGGAGCGGGGGCGTGACCTGGCGGCCTACCTCGAGTCCCTCAAGCAGGAGGGAAAGCTGGAGGAGTTCACCCAAAGCCTGCGGGAAAGCGCCACCAAGCGCCTGCGCCGCTCGCTGGCGGTAGAAGTGCTGGCCGAGGAGCTCAAGACCGAGCTTGCCCCGGAGGAGTTCGAGGCTTACTTGGCGGAGCTGGCCCGGGCCTACCGCACCAGTCCTGCTGCCCTAAAAGACGAGCTGGGGCCCGAGGGCCTGGCCCGGCTGCGCGTCCAGCGCCTGCACGAGAAAGCCCTGGAGGAAGCGGTGGCCCAGCTCCAAGGCTAGCCCTATGTGCGCCAATCCCCCCTTGTGCGCCGCCTGCGGCATAGAATGAGCCCATATGGTAGTCCCCTACGTCATTGAACAGACCGCCCGCGGTGAGCGGGTTTATGACATCTACAGCCGCCTGCTCAAGGACCGGATTATCTTCCTGGGCACCCCCATCGACGCCCAGGTGGCCAATACCGTGGTGGCCCAGATTCTCTTCCTAGCAGCGCAGAACCCCAACCAGGAGATCCGCATGTATATCAACTGTCCCGGCGGGGATGTGGATGCCGGGCTGGCCATCTACGACACCATGCAGTTCGTCACCCCCCCGGTCTCCACCATCTGCGTGGGGCTGGCGGCCTCCATGGGGGCTGTGCTGCTGGCGGCGGGGGCTCCGGGTAAGCGCTTCGCCCTGCCCCACTCCCGGGTCATGATTCACCAGCCCTGGGCCCGGGGGCTTGGCGGGCAGGCCACCGACATCGCCATCCAGGCCGAGCAGATTCTCAAAACGCGCAAGGTGCTGAACGAGATTCTGGCCCGCCACACCCGCCAGCCCTTGGAAAAGGTGGAGCGCGACACCGAGCGCGACTACTACCTGAACGCGGAAGAAGCCGCCCAGTATGGCATCGTGGACCAGGTGGTGAGCCGTGAAGCGCAGTAGGCCTACCTGCAGTTTCTGCGGGCTCAAGTACCCCGAGGTCTCCCGCCTAATCGAGGCACCCGCGGGGGAGATTTTCATCTGCGACGAGTGCGTGGAGCGGGCCCACAAGCTGCTTAGAGCGGAGGCCAAACCCGCCTACAAGGGGCCCCGCCACCTGCCCAAGCCGGCCGAGATCAAGGCTTTTCTCGACCAGTACGTAATTGGGCAGGAGCTGGCCAAAAAAACCCTTTCAGTGGCGGTTTACAACCACTACAAGCGCCTTATGCACCCCGAGGCCGAGGTGCAGAAATCCAACGTGCTCCTGATTGGCCCTACCGGCACCGGCAAGACCCTCCTGGCCGAGACCCTGGCCCGCCTGCTCGACGTGCCCTTTGCCATCGCCGATGCGACCACCCTCACCGAGGCCGGCTATGTGGGCGAGGATGTGGAAAACGTCATTCTCAGGTTGCTGCAGGCCGCCGACTTCGACGTGCAGGCCGCCGAGCGGGGCATTGTCTACATCGACGAAATCGACAAGATTGCCCGCAAGTCCGAGAACCCGAGCCTCACCCGGGATGTCTCCGGGGAAGGGGTGCAGCAGGCCCTTTTGAAGATTGTGGAGGGCACCATCGCCAATGTGCCGCCCCAGGGGGGGCGCAAGCACCCCCACCAGGAGTTCATCCAGGTCAATACCCGGAATATCCTCTTCATTCTCGGAGGAGCCTTCGAGGGCCTCGAGCGCATCGTGCTATCGCGGATTGACCAGCACCCCATCGGGTTTACCCGGCCCAAGCGGACCGAGGAGAAGCCCGAGGTCATCCCGGAGGACCTGGTGCGCTTCGGGCTCATTCCCGAGTTCGTGGGGCGCATGCCGGTGATTGTGCAGCTCGAGCCGCTGGATGAGGAGGCCCTGGTGCGCATCCTGACCGAGCCCAAGAATGCCCTGGTGCGGCAGTACCAGGAGCTTTTGCGCATGGAGGGCATCGAGCTTCACTTCACCCCAGCGGTCCTCAGGGAAATTGCGCGCCGGGCTTTGAAGCGCGGCACCGGGGCCCGCGGCCTGCGCTCGGTAATCGAGAAGGCCATGGTGGACCTGATGTTCGAGCTGCCCGGCTCGGGCATCCGGGAGCTGGTTTTCGATTTGCCGCACCTGGACAAGCCCCTCAAGGCGCTGGAGGAGGCCCGCTTGCGCCAGGCCTCCTAATGGGCCAGCACCTCTTTTTCTAGATGGGCCTTGAACTGCTCGAAGGTCACCTTGAGGAGTTTGTTGGGCTCTCCGAAGAGCATGGCGTAGAGGTCGGCAGCCCGGTCCAGTAGAGGGTTTTTGTAGTGGGGCCGACCCTCCACCACCACCTCCATATGGGTGGAGCCGTTGGGCTCCTCGCGGAGGCGAACGTGGCCGTGGAGGTCAAGGTTGTGGGGCTCACCCGGGATGCTGGTGAACTCCAGGTATTCCGGTGGCTGGCGCACCGTGGCCTGGGCGGCCCAGACCAGGTCCACCGGGGGCTGACCGTGGGCCACAAAGCGCCAGCCCTGCTCCAGCCGTTCCACCCGGCGGAGGGCTTTGGCCCAGGTGGGCCAGCTAGAGAAGTCCTGGAAGGCAGCCCAGACCCTCTCGCGCGGGGCTTTTATGATAAGCTCGAGTTCCTCCCTGAACATAACCCCCTCCTTCGTCGCGTCTTGCGGGTAGCCGGTTGTGCGGTACGTAAATTCTGCCACAACCTTGTGGGCAAGGGCTACAGCCTCGGTTACACTAAGGGGATGAACGCGGTGCACGTGATTGGCGCTGGGCTGGCCGGCAGCGAGGCGGCGTATACCCTGGCCCGCCTGGGCCTGCGGGTCCGCCTCTACGAGATGCGGCCTTACCGCATGACCCCGGCCCACCACACCCCTCAGTTTGCCGAGCTGGTCTGCTCCAACAGCCTTGGAGGCGAGGGGGAGACCAACGCCAAGGGGCTGCTGCAGGCCGAGCTTCGGGCGGCGGGTTCGCTCATCCTGCGGGCGGCCGACCGGCACCGGGTACCGGCAGGGGGGGCGCTGGCGGTGGAGCGGGAGGGCTTTTCCGCCGAGGTCACCCGGACGCTGGAGGCCCACCCCCAGGTGGAGGTGGTGCGCCAGGAGGTCACCGAGCTGCCCGAGGGGGTCGTGGTCTTGGCCACCGGTCCCCTGACCAGCGATGCCCTGGCGGAGCACCTGCGGGCCCTGCTGGGGCCCCATTTCCTAAGCTTCTACGATGCCGCAGCGCCGGTGGTGCTGGGGGAGAGCATCGACCTGAGCGTGGCGTACCGGGCAGGCCGCTATGGCCAGAGCGCCGACTACCTGAACTGCCCTTTGAATGAGGAGGAGTACCGCCGCTTCTACGAGGTGCTCACCCAGGCCCGCAAGCACACCCCGCACGACTGGGAGCGGCTCGAGTTCTTCGAGGGCTGCATGCCCATCGAGGAGCTGGCCCGCCGTGGCTACCACACCCCTCGCTTTGGCCCCATGAAGCCGGTGGGCCTCCCCGACCCCCGCACCGGCAAGGAGCCCTACGCGGTGGTGCAGCTCAGGGCCGAGGACCCGGCCGGGCGGATGTGGAGCCTGGTGGGCTTCCAGACCGGCCTCAAGTGGGGCGACCAGAAGCTCTTGGTCCAGAGCATCCCGGGCCTGGAAAAGGCCGAGATTGTGCGCTACGGGGTGATGCACCGCAACACCTACCTCTGCGCCCCTCGACTGATCGAGCCCACTTTGCAGTTCCGCGCCTACCCCCATGTTCTGGTGGCGGGGGTGCTGGTAGGGGTGGAGGGCTACCTGGAGTCGGCGGCCACGGGCTTTCTAGCCGGGCTCAACGCGGCCCGGCTGGCCCTGGGGCTGGTCCCCACCCTGCCCCCGGAGGAGAGCATGCTGGGCGGCCTGGTGCGCTACCTGGCCCGGGCCAACCCGGAAAACTTCCAGCCCATGAACGCCAACTGGGGGCTGGTGCCCGCCGACGAGGGGCCGGGCAAAAAGAGCGAGCGCCGGACACGCATGTACCGGCGCGGGCTGGAGCGCTTCCGGGCCTGGCTGGCAGAGGTAGGGGAGCCGGTTCAGGCCTAGCCGGGGGGAGGGGCTTCCACCGCGGCCCGCACGAACTCGGTGCCCATCGCTTGCTCGGCCAGGGCCAGCGCCCCGCCCGCTTGGTAGACGCCGCTTTGCCCCTCGAAGTAGAGCTCGTAGAAGCGGCCGTTCAGCATGGGGTTGAGGCCGTAGCGCAGGTTCTCGCGCTGCAGGAGCTTCTTCGCCAGCCCCTCCCGCAGCCAGACCTCCCCCTCCACCTGGCGGGGGTCGTGGCTCCAGGGGCCTGTCCACCGGGCCGGGTTGGCTGAGGGCTGCACCAGAAGCCAGGCCCCCGCTGCGTCGGCCTGCTCGACCAGGTCGTCGTGGAAGGCGTCCAGGCAGATGAGGACGGCTACCCGGCCCAGCCGGGTCTGGACTACCTGCCGCCCGCCCGGGCCCCGATTTAGGAAGGCCCTTCGCTCGGCTGCGGTCAGGTGTACCTTGGGAATGCGCCCCAGGATGCTTCCTTCTGGCGAGAAGAAGAGCAGCAGGTTGTGGACCTGGCGGTGTTGGGGGTGAAGCCCCCGCCCAGGCTCTGAGTCCAGCAGCGGGCTGAAGAGGCTGCCCGCCACCAGGTAGGCCCGGCTCCTTCGCGCGGCCTCGGCGAAGACCTGCTGGTACAGGGGCCACACCTGGCGCGCGCGGAGGTGGTAGAAGGCCGCTGGCCCCAGTGCAGCGAACCTGAGGGCCCGCGGCCCTTGCTCTTTCAGAAGACGCAACGCGGCCTGCAGGCTGGTGGGGGCTTGCTGGACCGCTGGGGAGGTCTCCAGCCAAAAAAGAAGCGGCAGGGCAAAAAGCTCAGGGAAGGCCACCAGCCGGGGCTCGCCTTCGGGGAGGCCCTGGGTAGCCTTTTGGGTGAGCTCGAGCACATAAGCCCGGAAAGCTTCGGGCTGGGTGTAGACCTCGGGTTTTAGCTCGGCCTGCACGGCTACCAGGTGGACGCGCATGCCCATAGGTTACCCCTGGTAAGCCAACTTGCTAAATTTGGGTCCCAAAAGCCCTAAACTTAGGCCGATGAGGGGTTGGCTTTGGTGGGTACCGCTGGCGCTGCTCCTGGGCTGGTTGCTGCTCCAACCCCGGGGCTCCCCAGGGGTGGAGACCCTTCCCTCCTTTACCCTCGAGGCCCGGGACGGCCGCCGGGTTAACCTGACCGATTACCTGGGCAAGCCGCTGGTGCTCAACGCCTGGGCCACCTGGTGCGGCCCCTGCCGGCGGGAGATGCCCCTTTTGCTGCGGGCGGCCCAGAGCCACCCCGACCACACCTTTGTTTTCCTCAACGTCAGCGATGGTCCGGTGGCGGTGGAGGCCTTCGAGGCGGAGCTGGGCTTGAAGATTCCCAACCTGCTTTTCGACCCCCAGGCCCGCCTGAGCGAGCCGTTGCGGCTCCAGGGGTTGCCGGTGACACTTTTTTACGATGCCCAGGGCCGTCTCCTGAACCGACACCTGGGCGAGATTAGCGAGGCCGAGCTGATGCGGTGGCTACGGCCCTAGTGGCACTCGGTGCAGGCGCCGTAGAGCACAATCTCGTGTCGCTCAGCGCGGAATCCAGCGGGAACCATGTCGGAGAGGTCGCCCGGGCAGCCTTCCAGCTCGAAGACCTTGCCGCAGCGGGTGCAGCGAAAATGGTGGTGGTGTTTCTTACCCGCCAGCTCGTAGCGGGGCGGTTCTCCGGGCAGCTCGACCATGACCGCGCTGCCCTCGGCCAGGAGGCCCTTGAGGGTGCGGTAGACGGTGGCAATGCCCAGGCCCGGCACCTTGCGGCGGGCCGCCTCCAGGACCTCGGCGGGAGAGAGGGGACGGTTTAGTTCGGAGAGCACCTCCCGGATGGCCTGCCGTTGCCGGGTGGAGCGTTCCATGCCTTTTAGCATAGCAAAGGCAGGCCCCGGCTAGATGATAATAGATTATCAGGAACCACCAGGCTCGATACGGTAGCGGCAGCACCGGCCTCCCGCAGCGATGCGCTCCTCCCGCACCAGGGGCACCTGCAGGAGCTTCTGGTACATTTCCAGCTCGGCCTGGCAAAGCTCGGGGTGCTCGAGGGAGAGGGCCAGCTTGGGGCAGCGGGCCTGCACCAGGTACCAGGCTCCATTTTCGAAGTGGAACTGGGCCTGGTAACCACGCTGGGTGAGGAATTCGGCCAGGCGGTAGATTTTCTGCTCCAGGCTCAGGCCATCCAGATGAGGGGCCAGCTCCTTCAGAAGCTTTTCGTTGCGCTGGACCAGCACCTCCAGCACCATTCCGGCGCCGAAAAGCTCCTTGAGGTGGGCGAGCACCTCAGCGCACATGCGGGCGTAGGGGGCCTGCTCGTCCACCGCCTCGTAGACCTGTTTGGGGCGTCCTCGGCCCTCGGGCTTTTCCAGCCTGGAGCGAACCAGTCCCTCCCGCTCCAGGTCCTCCAGGTGTCGGTGGACCGCTACCTTGGAGATGCCGAGCGATTCGGCCAGTGAGCCTGCGCAGCTCGAGCGCACCCGTAAGGTCTCCAGAATGCGCAGTTTGGTTTCCCCCAACCCTAGCGCCATAAACCCTATGCCATCGGCAGTAGAAGCTGGGCTTGCACGGAAAGACGCCCGGCCAGGTTGCGCGCTACCTGGCGGAAGGCCTCGGCCTCGGGAGCGGTGGGGTGGCTCACCACCACGGGCACCCCGTTATCCCCTCCCTCCCGCACCGAAAGGGCTAGCGGGATCTCGCCCAAAAAGGCGGTCTTGTGCTGCTCGGCCATCCGGCGGCCCCCGCCCTGGCCGAAGATGTAGGTGCGCTGGCCGTTCTGCTCGAAGTAGGCCATGTTCTCAACGATGCCCAGCACCTCCACCTGGACCCGCCTGAACATGTCCAGCGCCCGCTCGGCGTCGATGCAGGCTACGGGCTGCGGGGTGGTGACGATAACCCCGCCGGAGAGCCGGGTAAGCTGGGACAGGGATAGCTGCACATCGCCGGTGCCTGGGGGGAGGTCGATGAGCAGGTAGTCGAGCTCGCCCCAGGCCACCTCCTGCAGGAACTGCCGCAGCGCCCCGTGCAGGATGGGCCCTCGCCAGACCATGGCCTGGCCTGGGGGGGCGATGTTGGCCATGCTAACCAGCCTGATGCCGTAGCGGTCGAGGGGCAGCATGCGCTTTTGCTCGTCTACCCGGATGCGCTCGTTTTGCAGCCCCAGCATCTGGGCCTGGCTGGGCCCGTAGATGTCCGCGTCCAGCAGGCCTACCTGGGCCCCCTCCTGGGCTAGCGCCACAGCCAGATTGGCCGCTACGGTGCTCTTGCCTACGCCCCCCTTGCCCGAGGCGATGGCCACAATGTGCTTGATGCCGGGGAGGGGCAGGTTGTGCGGTGCGCGCACCTGGGCGCCGAATTGCACCTCCACCTGCCTGGCCCCGAGCTGCTCCAGAGCACTGCGCACGTCCCCCTCAATCTTCTCCTTCAGGGGGCAGGCGGGGGTGGTTAGGTTTATCTTGACCGATACCTTTTCCTCCCTCACCTCCACCCGTTCCACCATGCCCAAGGAGATCAGGTCTTGGTTGAGCTCGGGGTCTTTTACAGTTTTCAACGCCTCGAGCACCGAGGCTTCAGATAGCTGGCTCATCCCGTCTTCAGATTATCCCCAGAAAAACCCATTTGAAGGGGAGGGGCATCACATTAGCGTGAATACGTCGCTCTCCTTGTCAATCCATCGGGTGGTGGATACGCCCAGCCCCTGGCGGATGGGTAACCAGGACCTGCTTTCACGACAATCCCCTTGCGGGGCTATTTGTTTGCAACTTACGTAGCGGGGGTTGGTCATGGCGATGTGCATGGCCAGGTTGCAATCCCCTTGCGGGGCTATTTGTTTGCAACACCCAGGGTGCGGGCCAGCCACTTGCGATCCTCTTCCGAGGTTGCAATCCCCTTGCGGGGCTATTTGTTTGCAACCAGAACGGCAGAATGGTATATGAGGGCACGGTAGACGGGTTGCAATCCCCTTGCGGGGCTATTTGTTTGCAACCGAGAAGCGAGAAGACCTCCCCTTCTGAGAAGGGGAAAAAGTTGCAATCCCCTTGCGGGGCTATTTGTTTGCAACAGCTATACCCAGGTACTGGAAGCTCTTCAGGAAGCCGTTTGTTGCAATCCCCTTGCGGGGCTATTTGTTTGCAACCTGGCTGGCATTCTCTCCCGGCGCTAGGGCTCAGTGTCCGCGTTGCAATCCCCTTGCGGGGCTATTTGTTTGCAACCAATCGAAGCGTGGTGAGCCGGGAGCAGATAGAGGACGTGTTGCAATCCCCTTGCGGGGCTATTTGTTTGCAACGGGAGGAGAAAATGGTTAGGTACGTGGTCGTCCTACCAGAAAAGTTGCAATCCCCTTGCGGGGCTATTTGTTTGCAACTAAAGCTTACGAAGTATTAGAGCGCCTTAAAATGGCCGTTGTTGCAATCCCCTTGCGGGGCTATTTGTTTGCAACGCTTTCGGACAAGTTCGTCCAAAGCCTTGAGCGCATCGGCGGGTTGCAATCCCCTTGCGGGGCTATTTGTTTGCAACTCCGTGAACGGGTTCAGCCCGGGCGGAACGCTTTTGGGTTGCAATCCCCTTGCGGGGCTATTTGTTTGCAACGGAGGTGATGAGGATGGGACTGACGGAAAAGGCGCACGAGGGTTGCAATCCCCTTGCGGGGCTATTTGTTTGCAACAGTAAAACCGAGATAGAGCAGGCCCTGCGCGAGCACCATGGGGTTGCAATCCCCTTGCGGGGCTATTTGTTTGCAACCCGGCGTGGGGCCCATCATGCGCGAGGAGGAGTGGGGCGAGTTGCAATCCCCTTGCGGGGCTATTTGTTTGCAACAGCATACCCCGTTAAATGCCGTCCTGTACAGCACCCCCAGAGGGGGGTTTTATGAGAGCTGCTGATTATCCACAGGCAACCTGTGGATAACTCCAAAAAAAGCGCGCTTTTTTACGATGGATGCTTACAAAGTCGCGCTTTTAGATTTTTCGCATTCGCATGTTGCGATAAGAATCGAAGAAACCTGTTTTCAAGGAACCTGCCGGATAACCCCGGCGACTACAGCATAGCACTTTGCGCAAAACATAATGGTTCACTCTAAAAAAGCGCTTCCATGGCCTTTGGAACGGCATCTTCGGGGCATTTTTCAGAAGAGCGCGTGCCTTTGCCATCGCATTTTTGACCCATGAAAGCGGGGTAACGTTGGGCGTAACGGTTGTCTTCCGGAGCCACAAGGGTCGGGAGCCTTGCAGTTCCTTGAACCTCTTGGGTGCCCGGTGCTTGCTGGTCTTTAGAGAAAAGAGGGGGTGTGGGGGAGCTATAATCCCCCGGTTTTCAAACCGGGGATACATGGACTCCTCCACGTGCTCCGAAGGAGCCCATAGCATGGTGGGCGGTCGTTTTGCGGTACCATGTGCATGTACCTGAAGAGCGTGGCGCGGTGCGGGAAAGGTTGATGCCGGTATTCCGGGAGACCTGCTCGATGAGGGACTGGACAGTTTTGGGCATGGAGGTCATGCCCGACCACGTGCATCTGTTCCTCTCCGTGCCGCCCAGGTGGGCCCCCTCGCGCATCCTGAGACGGCGGGGCAAGGGCGGCGGTCATTTGTGGACGCCCTCCTTCTACGTGGGCAGCGCTGGGAACATCTCAGCCCAGACCATCCAGCGCTACATCGAGTCCCAGCGCAAATACCAGGACGACGATGCGTAAAGCCTTCAAGTACCGCCTCTACCCCACCAAGCCCCAGGCCAAAGACCTGGAGCGCACCCTCGCGCTGTGCCGCCAGCTCTACAACGCGGCCCTGCAGGAGCGTAGAGAAGCCTGGAAGAAGGCCCGGAAGACGGTGGGCTTCCACGCGCAGAAGCGGTGGTTGCCCGAGATACGCACCGAGCTGCCGGAGTACAAAAGCATCCACTCCCAGGTGTTGCAGAACGTCATCGAGCGGGCAGACCGAGCTTTCCAGGGCTTCTTCCGCCGGGTCAGGGCAGGGGAGAAGCCCGGCTACCCCCGCTTCAAGGGGAAGGGCCGGTACGACTCGTTCACCTTCCCCCAGGCGGGCCAAACCGGGG